>JBDTXE010000006.1:0-23700 GCA_040006335.1 Verrucomicrobiota bacterium
AGTGCCGGCCATCGACGGCGAACTTCGGGTAGTCGATCGTCTTCTCCGCGATCTGGAGTCGCGACGGACGCGAGCGGAGAAAACCGCCGCTGCGGCCCCAGTCGAGCTTCGTTTTCGCTTTGCGCGCGCGCGCGACCAGATACGGCAGATCGAACCGGAAGAGATCATGGCCTTCGATGACATCGGGATCGCGTTCCTTGATTAGACTTGTCAGCCGTTTGATTGCCGCATGTTCGGATTCGTCGGATGTCTTGGGATCGACCACGATGAGCTCCTCCCAACCGCTGCTATCCGAAAGCGCGATGCTCGCGATGTGGTTCTGCGACGCCTCCGCCAAATCGTTCTCCCCCGACACGGACAGGACTTCGAGCTGCATCCGCTTGAGATCCTCCAGCGCCATCCCTTTGAACAAGGTGCGACCGGTGTGCGTGAGATAATGCTGCACCGGATCGCTAAAAGCGAAAAAAGCGCGACCAGCTCTCTTCAATCCATTCCGCAGCGCGATCAGCTCCTTCCAACTATTGACCGTCACGAGCCAGTTGAACTTCAGGTCGCCGGCGAGTTTCTCCGCGTTCGCCATTCCAAGATCAGCCACATCGCTATCCGCCCAGACGAAAGGATGGAAAGGCTCAACCTCAACCGCGGTGCCGCCATCTTTTTCGCGCCGGTATACGCAGACGCTGCCGGTATCGCCCATTTCGATCGCGACGATGCCCTGGGTTTTGTCCTGGCCAAAAAGAAGCTCGTTATCCTCGAACGCCATACTCATCCGCAGACTACACGGATTCTCCAAAGCCAAAATCCCGGCTTTCTCGTTCCAAAAATCCACCTTATCATCGCCGCCATGATGCTCCGTCTCTTCCTCGCGCTCTCTCTCGCCCCAGCTCTCCCGCTTTTCGCCCAGCAGACGCCGCAGCAAATTGCAGACGCGGAATTGCCGTCATTAGTCACGATCTATAGGGATCTACATACTCATCCGGAATTGTCGACGCATGAGGAGCGGTCGGCTGGCATCGTGGCGAAGGAACTTAAAGCCGCCGGTTATGAAGTAACCGAGCATGTCGGTAAGTACGAGCAGCCCGGGCTGCAATGCTACGGAGTCATCGGCGTGATGAAAAACGGAGACGGCCCCGTTGTCGCCATCCGCACGGATCTCGACGCTCTGCCGGTGAAAGAGGAAACGGGCGCGGCCTACGCCAGCACCGCGACCTCCAAGAATGAAGTGGGGCAGGATGTGAGCGTGATGCACGCCTGCGGGCACGACATTCACATGTCCACGTTTATCGGGACGGCGCGAGCTTTGAGCAAGCTGAAGGACAAGTGGCACGGCACCCTGATCTTTATCGGACAACCGGCCGAAGAAGCAGTCGGCGGCGCCAATGCCCTTTTGCGCGATGGACTTTACACTCGCTGGCCCAAGCCTAATTACGTCCTTGCCTTGCACGATGATTCCGAAATCGCCACCGGGCAGATCGGAATAACCGAAGGCTACGCCTATGCCGCGGTCGATTCCGTGGATGTGAACGTAAAAGGCATTGGTGGTCACGGTGCTTATCCGCACAAAACCAAGGACCCGGTCGTGCTCTCGGCCGAGATCATCAATATGTGGCAGACGATCGCCAGCCGCGAGACCAACCCACACGACGATGTCGTCGTGACCGTCGGCTCCATCCACGGTGGCACCAAGCACAACATCATTTCTGACGAAGTGAAGATGCAGCTCACCGTCCGCACCTATAAGAAGGAGGTTCGTGATGCCGTAATCGCAGCGATTGGTCGCATGGCCAAAGGTTGCGCCATCGCCGCCGGACTCCCGGAGAACAAAATGCCGGAGGTGACCGTGCGGGAGGACGGCCTGCCTGCCACCTACAATAACCCGGAGCTAACGAAACGTGTCACCGCCGCACTCAAGGCCGCCATTGGGAACGACAATGTCATTCCGAAAGATCCCACCATGGGCGCCGAGGATTTCTCCGAGTACAGCCTGCCCGATCACTCCATTCCGGCCTGCATGTTCAATGTGGGCGCCGTCGATCCGGCCAAGGCAGCAGACGCAAAGAAGCCGGGCGCGACGCCTCTGCCGAGCCTGCATTCGAGCAGATTTCTTCCCGTGGCCGAGCCGACCATCCGCACCGGCCTGATCGGGATGACGAGCGCCGTGCTCGATTTGATGAAGAAGTAGCGGCTACTTCACCCGCACATTTTTGCGCAGGAAGGTGGGCACGTCGAGATCCTGACCCTCGACGATGGTCGGCTCGCTCTTCTCAAAGCGACCGCGCGTTACCGGTTCGAACTGCAGGATTTCCTGCTTCGCCTGCGCTTTTTCCGGCTTCGCCTTCCCGGGCGAAGGAGGCTTGTTCTCCAGCGCGGGTGGCGCGCTGGCGGCAAAGGCGGGCTTCTTGCGCGGTGGAATGATGCGCGCACGCGGAACGGGCGGAGGTTCGACCGGAACAGTCTCGACTTCCCCCATCTGATCAGCTGCGATCTCCTCTTCCTCGATTGTTTCCGGGGCCGCAGGTTCTGACGCCCGTAAATCCTGGATACTCGGCGTCGCTTCCATGGCGAGGACTTCTTCCGGCGGAGTCGAAGGGATCATCACCGGCGACTCTTCAGCTACCGGCGCGATCGAAGCTGCCGCTTCGACCGGCGGCGCCTCCATCGCGATCGGCTCGGCTTCGGGAATGAGTTCATCTCGCCAACTCGGTGTGGGAGGAGCAACCTGCTCCGGTTGTGGTCGGAAAACCTGGAGCGGTTCCACCTCGATCTCACCCCCAAGCGAACTAATAATGGTCACGCTCAGCCGATTGCCCATGCGCCCGTCGATTCCGGTGCCGAAGAGAAGCTGGGTCTGATCGCCCACGTGCTTGTTCAAATCGCGCATCAGAATTTCCACTTCGGAAAGCGTCATCCCCGGCCCGCCGGCGATGTGCACAAGAACGCGCGATGTTTCCTCCAGCATGCGACCCCGATCCATCAACGGATTCTTCAGCGCCTGCGTCAGCGCATCGTGCGCGCGATTATCGGAATCGCTTTCGCCGAAGCCAAAGAGGCAGCGGCCGCCCCGTCCGCGCAGCGCGGAAAGGAGATCGTCGAATCCGATCCGGATGAGACCGGGACGTTGCAGCACATTGATGATCGAGCGAACGCTTTGACTGATGGTCATGTCCGCAGCCGCGAACGCCTGATGGATGCCGGCCTTGGGCGCGACGATGTCACCCATGCGATCGTTTTCGAAACAGACGACCGCATCGGCGAGACGTTGCAGATGAGCGAGCGCCTCCTGCGCCTGAGCCGCGCGTCGTTTCCCTTCGAAAGTGAACGGCACAGTGGCAAGAGCCACCACGAGTGCGCCCATTTCGCGCGCCACTTCGGCGACCACCGGAGCCGCGCCCGAGCCGGTGCCACCACCCAGACCGGTGCAGATAAAGATCAGGCGCGCATCGGTCAACGCCTCACGGATCTCGTCCATTGATTCCCTGGCGGCGTGATAACCTAATTCCGGATCGCCGCCGGTGCCGAGCCCGCGCGTCACCGAGCGGCCCAGTTGCACCTTGGCCGCGGCGACGGAACTGGCGAGCGATTGGACGTCGGTGTTGGCCGCGACGAGATCGGATTTGTCCATGCCATCGAGGACAACGCGATCAAGGGCATTGGATCCGGCGCCACCAACCCCGATGACTTTTATCGGGATGATGTCGTCCTCGCGTTCCGGCAGGGTGTAATTGCGGTTGAGTTGGATCATGTCTGTTTTTCGTTAGGTGCTTGTCATCCTGAGCGAGCCTAGGACCTCACACTTGGTGAGGCCATATCGTTACTGAGTCGTGTGATGCTGGCTTTGAGCGTGAGGTCCCTCACCGTCCTCCGGCGGCTCGGGAGGGCAGGCGGCGGTTGCGCGATTGAGTCAGTGTTCATCGCATTCCGGGGATAAACCGGCTGAAAATCCGGCTGAACCGTCGCCGCACCGGGCGTTCGGATTGCACCGCTTGCGCATACTTGATCAGACCGATCGCGGTGGAAAATTGCGGGTTCTGGAAAGCGGAGGTTAAGCCGGACATTGTCTGCGCGTGCGCAACCCGGGCCGGGATTTCAAAAATATCCTCGGCCAGGTGATCGATGCCCTGGAGCAAGCTGCAACCGCCGGTAATGAAGATGCCTTCGCCGACGAAGTTGATGAACGATTCTTCGTCGAGCTGGCGCTTGAGTAGTTCGAACGACTCGCGCAGGCGAAGGTGAATAATGGTGTTGAGCGTTTCGCGTTCGATCTCTTTGCCGGCGAAGCCGGAATCGTCTTTAAGCACCACCGTCTCACCCGGCAGGCAATTTCCGAGTGTGGCGCTGCCTTCATCGATCTTGAGCTTTTCCGCACGCGTCATCGGGATGCGCAAACCCATCGAGATATCGTTGGTAATGTGGTCGCCGCCGACGCCGAGAACGCCGCTCTGCTTCACCGCGCCGTCGACGTAGAGAATGTAATCGGTGGTGCCGCCGCCGATATCGATGACGAGGGCGCCGAGATTCTTCTGCTGCTGCGTCAGGACCACCTGCGCGGAGGCAAGCGCGGTGAAGACCACATCTTCCACTTCCAGCGGCAGCTCTTTCACGCAGCGAATGGTGTTCTGAATGCGCGTCCGCACGCCGTGGATGATGTGGAAGTCGGCTTCCAGCTTCTGTCCCAGCATTCCCACAGGATTGAGGACGCCGTCCTGTCCATCGACGTGGTAATGCTGGATGATCGAATGGAGAAAGGCGTTTTGCGCCGGGATGCTGACTTCACGCGCGCTGATCTTCACTTCCTCGATATCCTGCTCGTCGATTTCGTCGCGATCTTCCGGCAGCATGACGGAGCCGCGATTATTAAAGCTCTGAATGTGCGCGCCGGCGGCGGCGACGTAGACGCTTTTGATCATGACGTCGCTTTTTTGCTCGGCATCGACCACTGCCTCGGTGACGCATTTCATCGCCGTCTCGAAATCCACAATTTCGCCCTTGCGCACGCCCCGTGACGGCGCCTGCCCCACTCCCAAAATCTTCGTTGTCCCGTCGGGACGACCTTCGCCGACCACGACGCAGATCTTCGACGTTCCGATTTCGAGCCCGACCATCAAGTCGTCAGTCCCCATTCTTTGCTGCTTCCTCCCTTTTGCTCGCCCGCTTGTGCGATGAAAACGGCTGCGGGCCGGTTTGTTTTTTGTCCGGCGGCAACGCGGCCGGTTTTTGCGTTTGTTTGCTGTTTCCTGCCGGCAATGGATGCACCGGAATCGCTTTCATAATCCGCGGTTGTTCCTCCGGATCGATCGTGTCGTTGATGACCTCGCTCACCGGTCGCATAAAAGTGACGGGGACGTTTCGTTGCACGAGCAGGTTGATCGTTTCGATATCGCGATTGGCGTCATCGGCGTAAACCAGAAACTGCTCGAGGCGGCGGATCTGATCTTCCAGATGATCGAAGCTGAGCAGAACGCGGGTGCGATTTTTATCGGTGACGGCGAGGCAGTAGCCGCGCGAAGCGTCGATTTCCCGAATCTGAAACCGGGTCTGCATGAAGCTGCTATCACTCGCCCGCAATAATTCGAGCGCCGCCTTGACTTCGACGGATTCCACCGTTTTCCCCGCTTCCAGCGACTCGCTCCGACAGCCGGTGATGAGTGGAAGGCCAAGGTATTCCGGTAAGAGCTTTTTTTCTTTCATGAGGACGCCGCGGGCATCCACGAGGAAGGCGACGTCGGACTGAAACGGATCGAGCACTTCCTTTTCGCTTGTGATCCAGGCCACCGGTTTGCGCTCGACCAGGCGAATGTCGATCTCGCCCGGCATTTTCCGCATCACCTGCACTTCGTCCACCTGCGGCAACGCCTGCAGGGATTCGTGCACCTGGGAGAGATTGACCCGGAAAATGTTCTCGCCCTCATGCAGGTCGGCTGCTTGTAAGACCTGCTCACGCTGCAGAGTCCCATCCGTCTGCACGTCGATTCTGGCGAGTTGGTAATCGGCATTCTCGTAAAAGAAACGCTGGAGGGCGATGCGACCGCCAATCACCGCACCGGCGATGAGCGCCGCGAAAAGAACGAGTTTCGAGACCCAGACGAGAATCCGGCGATTGCGCTGTTGGGTCGCGCTGCGGGAGCGCACTTTTACATCGAGAAGATGCTGTTGCTTGCGCTGGCGCGAATTCGCCACGCGCTGATTTCGAACACGGGAAGGCGGATGGCTGCGCCGGCTCATGCCCTTCCCTCCACGCGCATCCGCGACAGCACCATGATCCGGCGACAAAGGTCCGCGTAGCTAATCCCGGCCACGCCCGCAGCTTCCGGGAGCAGGCTCGCCTCTGTCATCCCCGGAATGGTGTTGATTTCGAGAACGGTCGGAGCGCCTTTTGTCGGCAGCATGATATCGACCCGCCCATAAACGCGCAGGCCGAGCGCACGGAACGCACGCAGCGCGAGCTCCTGGATCTCCCCGGTCAAGGATTTGTCGATCTGCGCAGGACAGATGTGTTCGGCGCCGCCTCCGGCCGCTGGATTCAGAAATGGATATTTATTGGTGAAATCGTAGAAGCCGCCCTTGGGCACGATCTCGATGATGGGGAGCGCCTGTTCCCCGAGAACACCGATGGTCAACTCCCGCGCCGGAATAAATTGTTCGACCAGAAGTTCGCGATCGAACTCGACCGCCTTTTTCAGCGCGGTGTCGAGTTCTTCGATAGTTTTGACGATGTAGATACCGACCGTCGATCCCTGGCGCGGCGCCTTGATCACGAGCGGAAGAGGCAACGTCGGACGCTGTCCAGCCATGATCACCTCCCACTCCGGGGTGGTTACTCCCGCATCTTCGAACCTTTTTTTGGATTCGATTTTATCGAAGGCAATCTCGCTCGCCCGGACCCCGTCACCGGTGTAGGGGACGCCGCGTGTTTCCAGAATACGCTGGATCTGGCCGTCCTCGCCGAAAGTGCCGTGGATGGTGATGAACGCCAGTTCGGTCCCGGCGGGGAACTCGAAATTCTCGTCGCGCACATCCACTTCCTGCACTTCACAATCGAGCGAGCGCAGCGCCTTGGCCACGCCGCGCCCGGTCGCGAGCGAGACGTCGCGCTCGGATCCGGGTCCACCCATGAGGACGGCGATTTTTTTCGGAATGCTCTCGCCCGAATTCATGCATCCTCCCCCACAATTTGCACTTCCGTTTCCAACTCAATGCCACGGCGGGAAAGCGCGACCGCCCTGATCCGATCGATCAACTCCAGGACGTTGCCCGCGGTCGCGCCGCCGTCGTTGACGATGAAATTACCGTGCACTTCCGAGACCCGCGCCTGCCCGATGCTGTGATTCTTCAGGCCAAGCTCATCCACCAGCTTTCCGGCTGGGATGGTGCCGGGGTTTTTGAAAATGCAACCGGCGCTGGACGCGGCGGGCTGGGTGCTCCGGCGATGATGTTGAGATTCCGTTAGCTTCCGCACAATTTCCTCTTTCGCGGCCGGCGCGCCGCGGAAGACCGCAGCCACGGCGTAATTCCTTTCCAAAGAGGAGACATGCCGATATTGCACGTCGAGTTCCGCCGGCGTTTTCGTCTGCGGCGCCCCGTTTGGATCCAGCAGGCGCACGCGCACCACACTTTCAAAAGTCTGCACCCCCATCGCGCCCGCATTCATGCGAAGCGCTCCGCCGACTTCCCCCGGGATTCCTTCCATCCATTCCAAGCCGGTCAGGCCGGCATCGCGGCCGGCGTAAGCGACCTGCTTGAGTTTAGCGCCGACGCCGGCGGTAATCTCGTTTCCGTCCACCGCCACGTGTTCGAATTCACCGCCACTGGGATGAAGGACGACGCCGCGGATGCCACCATCGCGCACGAGAAGGTTAGAGCCGCGGCCCACAACGAAAAATGGCAGATTATCGCGCCGGCAAAAACGAATGACTTCGGCGAAAGCGGACTCCGTTCGCGGTTCGACCCAGAATTGCGCCGGCCCTCCCACTCGCAAGGTAGTGTGTTTCGCCATCGGCTCGTGCAACCGCACGTCCCCTTCCGCACCCACGATCTCCTTCAGCCGCTCGGCCACCACCAGCTCGGCGGCGAGCACCGAAAGCTGTTCGTGAATGTTGCCCGCGCCGAGACTGAGGACAAGATCGCCCGGCGCCAGCATGTTGCCGATTTCGTTGTGCACCTGCGCTAACTGCGGTTGATAGCTGACACCGCGATGCCCATGCCCGCGGATCGCATCGGCGATGGTGCGTCCCGAGACTCCGGGAAGAGGTGCTTCGCTGGCCGCGTAAATGTCAGTGATTACCACTCGATCGGCATCGTCGAACGCGGCGCCGAAATCTTCCTGCAGGGCTTTGGTGCGGGAATAACGGTGCGGCTGGAACATCGCCAGAACACGCTTGCGCCCAACCGATCGTGCGGTCGCGAGCGTCGCTCGAATCTCCGTGGGATG
Organism: Verrucomicrobiota bacterium; assembly: GCA_040006335.1. Taxonomy (GTDB): domain Bacteria; phylum Verrucomicrobiota; class Verrucomicrobiia; order Chthoniobacterales; family UBA10450; genus AV69. The sequence continues at coordinate 8,429 of JBDTXE010000006.1, forward strand.
ATGCGCGTAATCATCGACCAAAAGAAAACGCTCGCTGGCATATTTGATCTCGAAACGACGGCGCGCGTGCTGGAACTGGGCGAGGGCAGCAGCGATTTTGGCAAAGGGCAGACCCAGCTCGCACGCCACCGCGATCACGCCGACAGCGTTCTGCACGTTGTGCCGCCCGGGCACGCTCAAGCGCGCTTCTCCCAACTTTTCGCCGCCGTGGTGAACGCAGAAAACCGAGGCGAAATCTTTTAAGGCGATATCGCTCGCGCGGTAATCCGCGGCGGGATTCAGTCCAAATGAAATGCTTCGGGCGGAGGCGCAGATCCCGGCCGAAATGGGGTCGTCCGCGTTGAAGAAAATCTTACCCGAAGTTTGCGCGACCAGATCGGCAAAGGTTTTTTCGATCGCCGCCAGATCGGCGTAAAAATCGAGGTGTTCTGCCTCGATGTTTAAAACCAGGATGTGTTCCGGGCGAAAGTAGCGAATCGTTCCGTCGCTTTCATCACCTTCCGCGACGAAATACTCGCCACGTCCGTCCCAGTGAGCGTTTTGCCCGAGGAGAGGAATTTCCGCGCCGACGTAATGGGAGGGGTGCAACCCGCCTTCGCGCAAGACGTGCGCGAGCATGGCGGAAGTGGTCGTTTTTCCGTGCATCCCCGCGACAATGATGCCCCGCTTGCCCTGCATGATGGCGGCAAGAGCTTCCGCCCGGCGCGCGCACGGTCGCTTCGACGCTCGTCCGCTAACGAGAATTGGGTTGTCCTCCCGGATGGCGGATGAATAAATAATCAACTCGGCTTCCGCGGCGTCGGCGGCGCGATGTTCCTGGGAAAACTTCAGTCCGAGGCGCTGCAGCCGTTCGACCTCGAGCGAAGCCGATTTATCCGAACCGCTCACGCGATGGCCAAGCTCGAGCAGGAGCGCCGCGATGCCGCTCATCCCACTGCCGGCGACGCCAATCAAATGAATGGCATGCTGTTCGCGGGTGAGAAATTGGGCGAGATCCATCTTTTAGGGCGTCGCGCTATAACGTTCCATTGCGTCCGCCACCATCTCGGCCGCTCCGCGCGAGGAAAGTCGCGCCGCCTGCTCCGACATCTGCTGCAGGAGCGTCGGATGATCCAGCAATTCCCGGATGGTGCGAGCGAGGGCGTCGTCCAGGATCTCGGCCTCTTTCACCACCAGCGCGGCGCCGGCATGGACAAAAATTTCGGCGTTCCGGGTCTGATGATCGTCCGCGGCATAAGGAAACGGAATCAGCACCGCCGGCAGAGCGAAGGCGGCGATTTCCGCAAGGCTCGCCGCCCCGGACCGTGCGATGGCAAAGTCCGCCGCGCTGTAAACTTCTTCCATGCGATGATGAAACGCCGCCACGAAAGCCGGCATTTCCGCGCGTTGATAATTATCCGCCACCAGACGCTCTTCGCGCGCGCCGGTGAGGTGAATGACCTGCAGTCCACGAGTCGTTAGCTCTGGCAACGATTTGATCATGGCCTGATTGATGCCGGTGGCGCCCTGGCTTCCACCCATGACCAGGAGCGTGGTGAGATCCGCGCGAAGCCCAAGGGCTTCCCGAGCTGCGCTGCGATCGAGCCGTTTGAGATTGGTTCGAATCGGTGTGCCGGTCACTTCCGTTTTCACTCTGGGAAAGAAAGGGGCGCATTCCTTGAAGCCGAGCAGGACAGCCCGCACCATGCGCGCGGTCATCTTATTTGCCTTCCCGGGAATGGCGTTCGATTCGTGGATGAAGGTCGGAACGCCGCGAATTTTTCCCGCCAGGACTGGAGCGGTCGAGGTAAAACCTCCCATGCCGAGAATGACCTGCGGTTTGAAGCGGCGGTAAATTGTGCGGCAGCGCCCGAGGCTATCATTGAATCGCCGGGCGAATCCGAGAATCGCGGGCGAAAATGGTGAAGGCAGACCGATGCTGGGCAGCCGTTCGAAGGGAATTTCCGGATGTTCCTTCAAGGCCAACGTGTCCACGTCTTTCTCGGAGACGAAGAGCAAAACGTCGTGCCCGCGCCCGCGCAAGACCTCCGCTACCGCCAAACCGGGAAAGAGGTGGCCGCCGGTGCCGCCGCAGGCGATGACCGCGTTCATGTCGCTCGCTCCCGTGTTTTCATTCTGAGCCGCGCAGACGGCGAAGGACCTCTCCCAGGCACCCACGCGCTCAAATTAGAGAAATATTTCTCCAGACGGATCGCTCCTTTTTCGCTTTTGATCCTGACGTCACTTTGCTCACGGGGAGACCATGGGTGAGGTCCCTCGCCGTCTACGCGGCTCGGGATGACAGCGAGACTTGGCACGAGGGAAAGCAAACTCCGTATTGTAAGAGTCGCGCTCATATCCTGGGGGTGACCCGCGCACGGACGGCAATGCGCTTCATGTTCACCGGCTCGAGTTTTGCCTGGCGATAAATGTTCAGCAGAATTCCGATCCCAAAAAGACACGCCGCGAGATTTGAACCTCCGTAGCTGATGAAAGGCAGCGGCAAACCCTTGTTCGGCAGCAGCGAGGTGGTGACGCCGATATTCACCGCAGCCTGCAAAGCAAGAAGTGACACCAGCCCACACCCGAGCAGCAAGCCGAAGCGGTCTTTGGAATGAAGGGCAATCAACATTCCGCAGACGACGATAACGATGAAAAGAAAAACGACGAGCAGGCTGACACGCAGTCCCAATTCCTCGCCGATCATGGGGAAAATAAAGTCGGTGTGAGCGTAGGGGAGATACGCCATTTTCTGGCGTCCATTGCCAAGGCCGAGACCCTCGATGCCGCCGCTGCCCCAGGCGATCAAGGCCTGCATCTGCTGGAGCCCGGCGTCCTCTTTGTACTTCTCCGGATGCATAAAGGCGAGGAGACGAGTCATGCGCTCAGGTACACAGGTCGCGACGAAAATGAGAGTGGCCAGACCGGCGGCGGAGAGCCCACCGAGAATGATCGGGTTGGTCCCGGCAACAAACATCACGACAAAGGTGGTCGCGCCGATCAACGCCGTCGTGCCGAGATCGACCTCCGTGACGATGAAGGCCAGGAGCATGCTGATGACAGCGAGTGGAATGGCAAAACCGTAGAGCACATTGCCGCTCCGGCCTTCGAAACGAGCGAACCACCAGGCGAGAAAGAAAACCGCTGCCACTTTTCCGATCTCCGAAGGTTGAAAAGTGAATGGGCCGGCTGCGACCCAGCGGCGCGAACCGTTGATGCGCATGCCGAGGTGAGGGATAAAACAAAGCGCGAGGGTGAGGAGCGCGAGAGCAAACCAAATCCACCAGGTGCGCTGCCAAAAGTGATAATCGAGCAGTGCGGCCACGGTGCAGACGATAAGCCCGACGACGAGCCAGACCGCCTGGCGTTTGACGAAGAAGTAGACGTCATGCTTGGCGTCCTTCGCGAAAGCGCTCGTGCTGAAAAGCATGACGATGCCGATGACCAGCATGCAGAGCACGGCCAGGAAGAGAAAGTGGGCGCTTTTACGTTGCATGCGAATGCGCGAGCCTTCTTTCTAACGAAAGCGGAAAATAAATCGACGCGGCGCGTCGCTGACTGCTTCTTCGATGGGGACTTCTGCTCCGGGGCGACATTCAGGTGTTCTTCTTCGGCGTCGTCTTTTTCGCCGGAATGATAATCTTCTGGCCGATTTTCAATTTGCGCGGGTCTTCGATGTGATTGGCCCCGATCAACTCATCGAACGGCACTTTGAATTTGCGGGCGATGCTGACCGGCGTGTCCCCTTTGGCGATGGTGTAGGATTTGCCGCTCTCCGCCGCTTCCACCTTCTTCTTTTCCGGCTTGGCCGCGACGGCACTCATCCGCGACTTGGTCTCACGCAGCGGTGACGCCGTGGGTGCGGCGCTCGCTTCTGCCTTCGGCAACGCGGGCGCAGGCGTTGCCGTCACCACCGGTATCGGACCCTGGCGACTTTTGATCGCGTTGAAGGCGATAATTCCCGCCACCGCCACCACATGCAGAACCAGGACGATGAGTAACGCCCGCGAGAGTTTCATGTTCGGCTCGCCCGTGTCCTCGAATTCCGGACTCATCGCGGTGGCCCGGCGCGCGGCGCTGGCGCGCAGTTTTTTCTTTCGCGGAGGCGCGAATGGTAAGGAAGGTAGTTTCATTTCGGAAGGGCGCGAACGAGGGCGCGGAATTGATCGCCGCGATCGGCGTAGCTCTTGAACATGTCGAAAGACGAAGTACCGGGCGAAAAAAGAACCACATCTCCCGGACGCGCGGCCACGCGGGCACGCTCCACCGCCTCGGCGAGCGAGCCCGCCTGTTCGCAACGCGTGGCCTCACTCCAATCCTGGCAGATCCGCTCCGCCATCTCGCCGAGCAGAACGGCGGTGTGGGCTTTTTCTTTCACCAACGCGCGCAGCGGTTGGAAATTAAAGCCTTTGTCCTTGCCGCCAGCGATCAAAACGACCGGCTTGGTCTGCGCGAGCAACGCTTTTTCCACCGCGTCCAGGTTGGTCGCCTTGGAATCGTTAACGTAATCGACGCCGCCCACGGTGCGGATGAATTCGCAGCGATGCGGCTGCGGCTCGTAGTCGCAGAGCGGCGGCACCATCTGCTCCAAGGAAAGACCTCGCGCCTGTCCCGTCGCCAGGGTCGCCATCAGGTTCTCGATGTTATGCGAGCCGCGCAACTTCGCTTCGGCCAAACGCAGGATCGGAGTTTCCCGAAAACAAATTGCACCATCCGCCAGGCGAAAGTCGGCCGTGTCGTCATACGCGCTGAAGGTGATTTTGCGCGCGGATAAATCGGGGATCTCTTCGCTGGCGTTGATCACCGCGACATTTTCCGAGGTCTGATTCTCGAAAATGCGGAGCTTGGCGGTGCGATACTCCGCCACCGAAGCGTAGCGATCGAGGTGATCGGGCGCGAAATTGAGCCAGAGTGAGATCTCGGGGCGAAAGGTCTTGATCGTTTCGAGCTGAAACGAACTCACTTCCACGGTGAGGACATCGAGCTGCGACTGATCGCGCACAACCTGGGTCAGAGGTTTGCCGATATTGCCGCAGGCGACTGTGCGCTGGCCGCAGGCGTTGAACATTCGTGCCAGGAGTTCTGTCGTGGTCGTCTTTCCGTTAGTGCCGGTAATGGCAACAACTGGCCGCTCGCAGAATTGCCAGCCTAACTCGAGTTCGCCGATGGTGGGAATTTGGCGAGAAGAGAAATTTTGCGCCAGGGACGAGTCCGGGTCGATCCCGGGACTGAGGACGACCAAATCGTAGACGTCGCGATTGGCATCGGCTTCCGCGCCGCTGATGACGCGCACGCCGTTTGCGCGCAGATTTTCCACCGATGCCTTGAGCAGTTTTTCTTCCGGTGCGCTATCGAGGACGGTGACTTTGGCAGCCTCGCCCGCGAGCAAAAGTGCGGCCGCCGTTCCGCTCAGGCCTGCGCCCAGCACCGCCACGTTTTTGTTCTGGTAGTCGGGCTTCATCGCAATTTCAACGTGGCCAAACCGAGTAGGGCGAAGATGACGGAGAGAATCCAGAACCGGACGATGACGGTATTTTCCTTCCAGCCCGCGAGCTCGAAGTGATGATGAATCGGCGACATCGCGAAGATGCGCTTGCCGGTGAGTTGGAAGCTTACGACCTGCAAGATGACGGAGACGGCCTCCATCACGAAAACGCCGCCCACGATCATGAGCAGAAGTTCCTGTTTACAACAGATCGCGACGACGCCGATGACTCCGCCAATGGCCAGCGAGCCGGTATCGCCCATGAACATCTTGGCGGGATGGCAATTGAACCAGAGGAAGCCCAAGCCCGCGCCAACGAGGGACGAACAAACGACCGCAAGTTCGCCCGTGAAAGGATAAAACGGCACCTGGAGATATTCCGCGATGCGATAATTCCCGGCGGCGTAGGAAAGGAGGGTGTAGGCAAAGGCGACGGTGATGGTGCAACCAGACGCCAGCCCATCCAGGCCGTCAGTCAGGTTCACCGCATTCGATGAGCCGACGATAACGATGGCGAAGAAAATAACGGTGGCCCAGCCCATGTTGGTCACGACCGCGCTCTTAAAGAAGGGAACGTAAAGAGAGCGTGCCTGCACCTCGAGCAGCGGACTGCTGAGAAAGACCAGGGTGACGCCGGCAGCGAGGATAAGTTGGGCAATTAACTTAATCCGTCCCGAGATACCGTCGGACTTCTTTTTCGTCACCTTTAGGTAGTCGTCGGCAAAGCCGAGCGCGCCGAGATAAACCATGCTAACGAGAGCCAGCCAGACAAAACGATTGTCCGGTCGCGCCCAGATCAGACTGGCAATCAGGACGGTCCCGATAATGAGGACGCCTCCCATGGTGGGCGTGCCCGCCTTGCCGCCATGGAGATCAGCGAGACGCCGTACTTCCTCCTTTGTGCGAATAGGCTGGCCTATTTTCAGCGAAATCAGTTTGCGGATGACAAAGTTGCCGCAGAGAAGCGAGAGACTGAAAGCGGTGACCGCAGCGGCGACGGCACGGAAGGTGACGTAAAAGAAGACGTTCAGTCCACCGAGGTGATCGTTCAGACGATGCAGATAGTACATCATGGCTGCACCTCCCCGCCGGCGCGAGGCCGTGCAAATTCCTCCAGCACGCGCTCGGTCCGGGCCGAGCGGCTGCCTTTGACGAGCACGAAATCGCCCGGCCTGACGAATTCGGCCAGCATCTGCGCCGCTGCCTTCGGATCGCGGGCCACCGTCGCCCGCTCCAGCCCGGCGGCCCGTGCCGCGCTGGCGATGTCTTCGTCTCCGATCGCGATCAGGTGATCGACCTCCAATGCTGCCGCCGCTTCCCCGACTTCGCGATGCCCCTTCCTGGATTCCGCGCCCAGTTCAAACATTTGCCCAAGAATGGCGATGCGTTTTCCTGCGCCCGCCAGCTCGGTCAGCGTGCGCAAGGCGGCCTTCATCGAATCGGGATTGGCGTTGTAGCTGTCGTCGATGAATTGCACCCCGTGGATTTCGCGAATCTGTAGTCGAGCCTTCGTTAGCGGCGTCGCGGCCAGACCAATGGCGCATTCTTCCAGCGAAATCCCGAAAGCGCGGCCGGCTGCCACCGCCAGGAGCGCGTTTTGCACCATATGCTTTCCCGCCACCGGCATGGTCGCCCGGGCGCGATGCGAATCCTCCACGATGGTGAACTCGGCGCCGCGCGCGGTCTGCTTTACTTCCACCGCCCGAATGGAACCCTTCTCGATCCCGGCAAAAATGACCCGCGCCCGTGTGCGCTTTGCCAGACTTTCGCCGAAGGAGTCGTCGGCGTTGAGCACGACAAAACCGCTGCGCGCGACCGCTTCGGCCAACGCTCCCTTTTCACGCGCGATTGCCTCGATTGACCCCATAAACTCGAGGTGCGCGGCGCCGACATTGGTGATGATCGCCGCGTCGGGAGAAGCGATCCGCGCCAGGGCCGCGATCTCGCCCGGATGATTCATCCCCAGTTCCCAAACCGCGAACTGGTCGTCGCGAGAACCTTCCAGGATCGTGCGCGGCAAACCGACATGATTATTAAAATTCCCCTCTGTCTTGGTTACTCGAAAACCGCGACCGAAGATCGACGCGGCGAAATCCTTGGTCGAGGTTTTGCCGTTGCTACCGGTAATGGCAAGGACCTTGAGGGAAAGTGACTTCCGGTAGTTGGCCGCCAGCGTCTGGTAAGCTACGAGAGCGTCGTCCGCGCGCAGGAGGGCAAAGGCTGGCGACGGGAGAGTTCCGTTCCAGGCGCGTTCCACCACCGCTCCCGCCGCTCCCCGCGCAGCGACTTCCGCAATGAATTTATGCCCGTCGAAGCGATCGCCGCGCAGGGCGAGGAAGAGTTCGCCCGGCTTGATCGTGCGCGAGTCGGTCCGGACCGCGTGCACGATCGTCTCGCCGTCGCCCTGTTCGAGCGTGGCTTCGGCAAAATCCGCAATTTGCTTCAGCGGCAATGGGTCCATTTCAAAACTGGACGGGCAGATTTTCCAAGGCGCGCTGGGCAGTCTGGATGTCATCGAAGGGGATGGTATGATCGGAAAACTCCTGATATTTTTCGTGGCCTTTGCCGGCGATAAGGACGATGTCGTGCGGTTGCGCCAGAGAAATGGCGCGGGCGATTGCTTCTGCGCGATCGGTGATTTTCTCGTGGTGATTGCCACGAAATCCTTTCTCGACCTCGGCGATAATGGCATCGGGATCCTCTTTGCGCGGATTATCCGAAGTGATGATGGCGTAATCGGAAAACTGATCGGCCACCCGCCCCATCAGCGGCCGTTTCTGCCGGTCACGATCCCCGCCGCAACCGAAGACCACGATGAGCTTGTTCGGTTGCAGCTCGCGCAGAGTCTTGAGCACATTGAGGAGCGCGTCGTCCGTGTGCGCGTAATCGACGAAGACCTGAAACTGCCGCTTGAGCGGCACCATCTCCAGACGTCCCGGCACCTGCGGTGAGCGCGCCAGCGCCAGCACGGCCTCGCGCAGTGAAATCCCCAGCGCCTTCGCCCCCGCCAGAGCTGCCATGGAATTGGCAACGTTGAAGCGGCCAATGAGCGGAAGCCGAACGAGGTAACTCCGGCCGAGAGCATCGAGCTGATAAGAGGTGCCGCTAAATTCCGGGCGGTAATTCGAAGCGCGAAAATCAGAACGCAAACCGGAGCCGCAGGTCACGACCGTCGTGCTGCCCTGCAGCAGATCGACCAGCTTCTGCCCGTAGCGGTCATCGATATTGATCACCGCAGTCGGTTTTGTTTTTCCCGTCTGTTGCGCCAGCGAAGTGAACAATCGGGCCTTCGCCTCGAAGTAACTTTCCATCGAGCCGTGAAAATCGAGGTGGTCCTGGGTCAGGTTGGTAAAAATGGCCACATCCCATTCGATCCCCCGAGTCCGCTCCTGGGCGAGGGCATGCGAGGAGACTTCCATCGCCGCCGCGCGGCAGCCGGCGTTCACGATCTGAGCTAACAAATCCTGAACGTCGAGTGCTTCCGGTGTGGTGCGCGTGGCCGGGAGGATGCGCTCGCCGATCTCGTATTGGACGGTGCCAATGAGACCGCACCGCAGGCCCGCGCGCTCGGCGATATGTTTGAGCAGAAAGCTGGTGGTGGTCTTTCCATTGGTACCGGTGACGGCGGCCATTTTCAGCTTCCGCGCGGGCGTTTCGTAAAATTTGGCGGCCAGATCCGCCAGCGCCGCCCGGGAATCCTTCACCACCAGACAGGTGGCGCGCGGGGAAGCGATCTCTTCTTCCGCGACGATCACGCTCGCCCCCTTGGCAACGGCCTCGTCGACGAAACGGTGCCCGTCGCTTTGCCCGCCGCGGACAGCGACGAAGAGACTGTCTTTTTGCACTCGCCGCGAGTCATACGCGATGCCTTCCACTTCGCGATCAAGCGACCCGACGACGCGGTGTGGCGGGAGAGCGCGGGCGAGAACTTTGAGCTGCATGAGAAAGCAGAGTGACTACTCAATGCTTGGCAGCGTTTACCACCACGCGTGCGGCGGTGATCGGTTTGAGCAATTGCGGATTCGGTGGGAGATCCAGGTAGCGGGCCGCTTTTTCCGCGATGCGGGAGAAGATCGGGCCCGCGACGAGGCCGCCATAATTCAGCTCCGGAGTTGCCGTCTTGGCGTCATCTAGCACTACCAGGCCGACAAACTCCGGGTGATCCGCGGGAAGGAAGCCGCTGAAGGAGACGACGTATTTGCCATGCTCGTAGCCACCGTGCGGATCCACTTTCTGCGCCGTGCCGGTTTTGCCCGCGATCGTAAAACCAGGAACCGCTGCGGCCGCCGCCGTCCCCTTGTCGCTGACTACGCCCCGCAAAGCATCGCTCAATTGCTGCGCGGTCTGCGGTGAAATGACCTGTCGCACGATCGCAGCCGAAAATTCCGTCGTCTTACCATCCGGGCCCGTGATCGATTTAACGACCCGTGGTGTGATGAGTTTACCTCCATTGGCAATCGTGGCCATGGCACTGGTCATTTGCAGGGGCGTCACGCCCACTTCGTGACCCATCGGGATGCGAGTAATCGAAATCTTGCTCCAACTCTGCGGCGGACGGATCACGCCGGAAATCTCTCCCGGCAATTCAACCCCCGTGCGCTCTCCAAAGCCGAAGCGCCGGATATATTCGTAGAATTTCTGGTCGCCGATGCTGAGGGCCAGTTTGGCCGCGCCGATGTTGCTCGAGTGCACAAGAATATCGCGAACGCTCAGTTCGCCGTAGCGCTTGTGATCGTGCAAAGGCCGGCCGCCGTAATTCCAAAGACCGTTCTCGCAAAAGATCGTCGTGTCGGGGCGGACTTTGCGCTCATTCAAGGCCGCGGCTGCGGTCACAATCTTGAAGGTCGATCCGGGCTCCATCATGTCGATGACCGCGCGGTTTTTCATCTGCTCGGGCTTGGCGGTGTTGCGCTGATTGAGATCGAAGTTTGGTCGATTCGCCATCGCCAGGATTTCGCCGGTCTGCGGCCGAATCAGAATGATGGTGGCCTTTTCGGGACGGAACTCGCGCATGGCGGCGTCGATTTCATTCTCGACGATATTTTGCAGGTTCAGATCGATCGTCAGCCTAACTTTGGCGCCATCCCGCGGCGGATGCTCCAGACCGCGGTACATCACGATTTCCTGCCCGGCACGATTATGTTCGATGTAACGAAAGCCATCGTCGCCGCGCAGATATTCATCCATCGTTGCCTCCACTCCCTGGATTCCTTTGTGGTCCCAATCAGTGAAGCCGAGGACGTGGCAAAGCATCGCGCCATTCGGATAAAGCCGAGTGCTGTCGTGCTCGAAATAGATGCCGCGCAGATCTAGCGCCTGCAGTTTGGCACGCAGTTCCTGGCCGGTGTTTTGCGCGACATCGCGCGCCAGCACGATGTAACGGCGATCGCTTTGTAGTTTGCTCTGCAAATCTGCGAGATCGAGGTGCAGCTCGCGGCTGAGCAACTCGCAAGTCGCCGCGAGGTCGTTCAAATGAGTGGCATCAGCCACCACCGTCTGGCCCGGGACATTGTGAGCCAGCACTTCACCGTTTACGTCCGTGATGACGCCGCGATCGGCGTAGATGAGTTGCTTGTAGCCGTGTTTTTCGGCGGCGAGTCCGGCGTACTCGCCGTGCTTGGCGATCTGAAGGTAGGCGAGACGAAACGAGAATCCGCTAAAGAGAGCGACAAATACCACGCAGACCAACGCGCATCTGGTTCGGCCGTTCCATTTCATCTGCTGGCCTGGGCGTTAGTCAGCGATGGGTTGCTTTCGCTCTCCGGGGTGAGATGGGACGGAGCCAGCCGGACGATGTCCTGCTCCGCAATCGGGATCATCTTGAGATAACCCTCCTTCAACCGGCGCTGGAGCGCGCTTCGTGAGGTGAGCGCGGCCATCTGCACCTGCGCCAGCTCGTTTTCCTTGCGGAGGTTCACGATCTCCATCTCCAGGCCCCTTTTGCGGTCGCCCAGCCGATGAAGCTGAAGAGAGAGATAGACGTAACAAAGGCCCGCCACGGCGAGGAACGCGGTGATGACAATCCAGCGCGCCAGACGAGCGGCATCGACGCGGTTCACATTTTGTCGACGGTTCATGGCAGTTTCTCCGCCACCCGCATTTTCGCGCTTCGCGCCCGCGGATTTTCCTCCTGCTCCTCCGCGGCCGGCTCGATCGGCTTCGAAGTCACGAGGCGCAGATCGCGCGCCTCGTTCGGCCGCGGCTCCGGCCACTCCGGGCGATCAAAAAACTCGCGGCTGCGTTCCCGGAAGAAATTCTTCACCAGCCGATCTTCCAGCGAGTGAAAGGAGATCACCGCCATGCGTGCGCCGGGTGCGAGCCGCTCAACCAGAACGCGCAATCCTTCCGCGAGCGCCCCCAGTTCGTCGTTCACTTCCATCCGCAGGGCCTGAAAGACCTGCGTCGCCGGATGCCGCCGACCATGGCGGCCGACCACCTTTTCGATCAACTGCGCGAGCGTCACGGTTTCGCGGAAGGGCGTGAACTTGCGCTGCTTGACAATGGTGGTGGCGATTCGGCGCGCGGCCGGTTCCTCGCCGAGCTCGCGAAAAACGCGGGTCAGGTCTTCTTCGCTGTAATCGTTCACGATCGCAGCTGCGGTCAACGGAGTGGCGGGATCCATCCGCATATCGAGCGGTCCATTGCGCATGAGACTGAACCCGCGCTCCGCATTTTCCAGCTGGCGGGAGGAAACCCCGAGGTCGAGCAGGACTCCACCGACGGTCCCTATTTTTAGTTCGTCGAGGACGCGCCCGGCATAACGAAAGTTAGATTGGCGCAGAATGACGCGCGTCCCAAAGGAGGCGAGACGCCGCTGCGCCTGCGCAATGGCGTCGGGATCCTGATCGAGCCCCACGACCTCCGCTCCTCCCTGGAGGAGAGCCTCGGCGTGACCGCCGCCCCCGCAGGTGGCATCGAGCACAAGCGTGCCCGACGACACCTGCAGCGCCGTCACCGCCTCACGCACCAGCACGGGCCGGTGATAGATGAATTCCCCCCTCTCCTGCGCTTCTTCCGGCAGGGTGAGCGGACCGGTGGCGAACCAGATCGGCCGTTCAAAGAGCAGGGCGTTCATAGGTTAAAGGCCAATCACATTGGCCACATGCTGATACGTGGGCGTCTCCTCCTCGTGCGCTTTCTTCCAACGATTGACGTTCCAAATTTCAAAGCGGCCCCGGCCGCCGATCAGGGCGACCTCCCCTTTCAGGCTGAGGCCGCGGCAGAGTTCTTCCGGCAAAACAAGACGACCCTGTTTATCGGCGTTGCCGTGCTGCGCCCGGGAATGCAGCTGGCGCAGAAAAATGCGACGGTCGCGCGCTGAGACGCTGCTTTCCGAATCGGCCACCAGGATCATTCGGGCGAACTCGTCCGGCGACATCACGAGCAGAAACTGGTTGCTGGCTTCCGGCAGAAGGATGAATTCCTCCGCTTCACCGCGCCGCCAGCGTGAGGGAATGGTGATACGATTCTTCTCATCAATGGCGTGACGGAATTCGCCGGCAAAGACGGGCTGGGTTGAATTCGAAAGAGCCATGAGCTGAGGGGAGAGTAATCCACTCTATTCCACTCTCCCCCACTCTTAACCACCCACGCTCCGGCTGGTCAATAAAAATTCACGCGCTTCCCACAATCATTTTCGCGCGCTACTCTCTCCTCGTGCGCGCCCCTGTTTTCTGCCTCGTTCTCCTGGCCGCGCCCGCGGCTCTTTGGGCGCAGAGCGAATCGCCCGCCACCGCAGCTGATATCCGAGTCAGCATGGTGCTCAACGCCGATGGATCCCGAACGACGTATGAGACCGATACCGCCAATCGCCTCAGCACCTCTACTACGACGGGCCAGGACGGGAAGCTACGGGAAAAAATTCGCTACACCCTGGACGAGAATGGCCGCTTCGCGCGTGGCGAAGTCTTCGGACCCAAAGAACAATTCCGCTTTCGGGCCCGATATCAATATGATGGCAGCGGGCACGTTCTCGAAGAGCAGCGCGAAGCCAAAGACGGGAGTTCGCTGGGAAAGATTGTGTTCCAGTATGACTCCGCCGGACACCAGAGCGGTTACGCGGTTTACGATCCGAGCGGCAAGGTGATGGGTCGAACCTCAGCGCGATCTACGCCGGCGAACAAGCCTCGCCCCGTTAGGTTTGCGCCGATTCCAGGAGAGAAACTGCCTGTCGGCACGGTCCGCCCAGACCTGACAACTGCTTGCCTTGGAGCGGAAAGGAAGCTAGAGAAGCCCCGTGATCGAGTACATCCAGAAGGGCGGCCTGCTCATGTGGCCGATCCTGGTCTGTAGTATTATCTCGATCGCGATTTTCGCCGAGCGGGTCTTTTATTTGCATCGGGCCAGCATCCACGTGGGAGAGTTTCTCAAGGGGCTGCAAAACCTCATTCGCCGTCGCAATTTTGCCGAAGCGTTGCACGAATCCGCCGGCACCCCGGGGCCGGTCGCGCGCGTCATTCATACCGCCATTATCCGGCACGATCTCCCCCGTGCGGAATTGCGCGAGATCGTGCAGGAAGCCGGGCAGCTCGAGGTGCCGAAACTGGAGCGTTTCCTCGGAGTATTGGCTACGCTCGCCTTCCTCACTCCGCTGCTCGGTCTGCTCGGGACGGTCGCCGGTATGATCGAAGCGTTTGGAGTCATTTCCGCTAACGGCGGCTACGCCACCGTCACGGAACTGGCTTCCGGGATCTACAAAAGCCTGCTCACGACCGCGGCCGGGCTGGTGGTGGCGACACCGACATTTGTCGCCTACAGCTACCTTTCGGGTCGCATCAATACCATGATGCACGATATGGAACGCGCCGGCATCGAAGTCGTGCAAATGCTCACGGACGCCGAGGCCGACAGCAGTATTATCTCTTTCCGGCCGAAGACCGAAGCGGCCCCTCGCGACCTCCAACGCGAGCGCTAACTCCCGCGGATGAAGCTCGTCCGCACCAAGCAGTACGAATTTGGCTGGCTCCTCGTGCTCCCGCTGCTCTCGGTCGTCTTTCTCACGCTCCTTTTCCTCCTGGTGAGCTCGAACTTCATCCTGCAGCCGGGCATCGCCGTGACGGTGCCGTTCTCCAGATTCACCCTCGCGCCTCAGGTCAAATACCAGATCATCAGTATCACCGGGAACGACACGGTTTACTTCCGCGATCAGAAAGTGCCGATCGATCGGCTGGGCGCTTCCCTCGACCAGGCCCGCACGGAAGGGCGCTCGATCATCATCAAAGCAGACCGCGCCACCCCCTACGAGACGGTGATCCGGGTGGCTGACCTGGCCCTGGCTCATGGAGTTCCTTCCGTGGCGCTGGCGACGGCTAACCGGTGAGCGTTTCCGCGCCAGCACTGGTTTTCGACTGGACTACGCCACGCCGTCGGGGCGGCGTTCTCATTTTTTTCCTCGGCGCCTCTCTTCTATTGCACGGGCTCTGTTTTTACCTTTTCCAGGTCGTCTACCCGCCCGCCATCACCATGCTTCCGCCTCCGGCGCGCGTCAGCGTCATTACGCCCGAAAACATGGAAGCGCAGGCGTTGGTGCGTTGGACCGAGGCGGAGGATCCGGCCCTCGCCACCACCACGCAGCGTCCACCTGATCGAAGCGGGGTCTCGCTCCCGGAAGTCGAGCATGTTCCTTCCTACGCCACCCACCATCCGGAGTTAAAAACTTTGCCCGCGCCGACACCGGATACCCGCATCCCGAGCGCGGCGTCGGAGGCAGTTGTTCCGAGGACGGCTTTTCGTCCTCTTCCGCCTCAGGCCGCGCAGAAGACAGCCATCGTCTTCGAAGATGGTTCCGAAAATCTCGGCCGTTTGCTCA
>JBDTXE010000007.1:0-21085 GCA_040006335.1 Verrucomicrobiota bacterium
CCGAAGAGGTCCGTGGCCCAAGCGTGTGTCTTGAAGATGAAAAGTTCGGGGCTGGTTTCGAGTTCATCCAAGGCGCGTTTAATCTGAGACGCGTTCCCGACTTTTACCGCAGCCTGCAGAGGAGGTGGTAGCTCCTTATATCCCACTAGTCTGTCCGCTCCGGCGTTCAAGAGCACTTCACTGGCGTTAAACGCCGCGAAGGTGTTCACATTGTAGAGGTGATGCAAAACCACGCGGAAAAAGGTATTACCGCTCCTGCCATACGAGGTAATCCAAAGAATCATCTAGCTCAACCAGGAAAAGTAACGCTAGCTGGACGCACTTCGTCTATCCGTCGGGGGCCCTTTCCTGAGCGCCATTTTTTGCCGAGCCAAGGCAAACGCTCGACCACGAAACTTCCAGGGAAGAAGAAAGATTCGCCCGCGGAGATGGCTTGTAACCCCCAAGAACGTTTTCGCCGCAGACGCGAAGCGAAAGCGACTCAATTGCAAAAGAAATTCCCTGATCGCAGTTTTGCCAAACCGATCGCGCCAATGGGCGTCTCCCTCCTCCCATGCCGCTTCGAGTTGAGGATCTCCTAGGACAACTGCCCGCTGGCCTCGCATGACACGGTCCATCGCGGTCAACATGGAGAGACCTTGACGTGACATGCTGGCTCCATGGCGACGGTAGAGGGCGACGATATTGCGGTGATGGGCGCTGGGAAAAAGTCGCGCGGCAGATAGCAGCAGATGATAGTCCTCCGCGGGGTTGAACTCGCGGCAAAATCCCCCGACTCCTTGCAGAACTTTGCGTTTGAACATGACCGCGATGGTGTTCGCGACATGATTCGCCCTGAGCAGTTCTCGGTAAAATCCATGATGGAGCAGGGGCCAGCGCGGAGAACCCATATGGGCGCCGTCGCAGGAGACGTGGTCAATGTCTCCTACGACAAATCCGGCGTCGGGGTGATCAGCAAAGCAGGAGAGATGATCTTTGACCGCGTTAGGAGTCAGCTGATCATCGGCATCGAGGAAGATAACGTAGCTGCCAGCACTTAAATGAAAGCCGGCGTTGCGGGCAGCTGCCAAGCCCTGGTTCTCCTGTCGAAGGTAACGGATTTGAGGGTAGTGCGCGACGATGCTTCCGGTCTCGTCCGGAGATCCGTCATCCACCACGATGGCCTCGATGTCTGAGTATGTTTGTCCTAGGATACTTTTAATCGCCTGAGGAAGGAATTCAGACTGCCGATAACAAGGGACGATGACGGAAACCAAGCCGGGCTGCGTCCTGGCAGGTCCGTTAACCTCGAGGGGAAGGTTTTCTCCGGGCACAACTTATGTTGCCATAAAACCGAAGCTTTCGTAAAAAAATGTTATGGTGTCCTCAGGTTGAAGGATGGTCTGTCTGGGGAGTGACGACGGGGAACCCAAGCCAGAAGTGAGATGGCCTAAAGCAGCTCGGTGACTGAGCGGTTAACTTTGGAGGGCGAGAGCGCGACAACCTTGGAGGTCTAGCTTGCCGGAAGCAAGAACAGGAATCTTCGCTACCTGCAGGACACGCCGCGGAATCCAGAGATTTGGCACGCCTTGGGCGTGTAAAGTCGGCCGCAGCTTGTCTAGATCGATTGGGTCGATACTAAGGAGCACTAGGGCTTCGCCTTTGCTTTCGTCCGCGACTCCGGCAACGGCGATTCTCCGCTCACTCCCTTCCAAGGCGAGAGCTTCGATTATTTTCTGCTCCACACCTTCGTGCGGAACCATCTCGCCGCCGATTTTGGAGAAGCGGGAAAGCCTCCCCTCGATGTAGAGGAAGCCATCTTCGTCCAAGCGGCCAAGATCTCCGGTTTTAAGCCAGCGGCCGTGTAGGACCTCGCGGGTCCGCGCCGGGTTCTGCAAATAGCGCTCGAAGATATTCGGGCCGCGGAGCCAAAGCATTCCTTGTTCGTAAAGCGTTAGGTGCTTGCTGTCGTCATCGGGATCGCGAATTTCCGCGGCCATGCCCGCGGCCATTTTGCCGACGGAACCGGGCCGAGAGAGCGTTTGCGCAGCCACCTCTGGTCGTTCTGGAATCGGATCGGGCAGATTAACGGCGACGACGGGGGAGGTCTCGGTCAGGCCGTAGCCTTCGAAAACTGTTTTGCCGAAACGGGCGCGAAACCTCTCCGCGAGGTCTAGGGGCAGCTTTTCCGCGCCGACAATCACCAAACGAGCGGAAGCGAGCTGGTGTGGTTCGGCCTTGCGCAGATACGCGCGCAGGAAGGTCGGAGTGGCAAGCATCACGGTGACGCGATGGCGCTCGATCAATTCCGCGTTTTTGGCGGCTTCCAAGGGATTTGGATAAGTGACGATGGGAACGCCTTCGATCAGTGGGTACCAAAGAGTGACGGTGCAGCCGAAAGAGTGAAAGAAGGGGAGGGAGGCGAGGACGACATCTTCCGGTCCCGCATCGAGAAGCTCACTAAATTGCAGGACGTTTCCGAGGATGTTGTGATGGGAGAGAACAACGCCTTTCGGTTCTCCCGAGCTACCGCTGGTAAAAAGCAGCAATGCTTCCTCGTGGCCGCCGATCGGCGGTAAGTGGAGAAGACGGCAAAGCAGTCGTCCGGGCAAGACGAGGCCCAACAGCCACCAAGCGAGAATCTGGCCTTTCATCGTAGGAAGCAATTGATCGAGAAGGACAGTGTGCGCGGGCCAGGGGATCTGCGGGAAGCGATCCCGAAACGCAGTGGCGGTGATGGCTGTCTCCAGTTCCGCGGTTCGAATGGCGCTGGCGATCGCCTCGGTCGATGAGGTAAAATTTAGTCCCACCGGAATTTTTCCGGCGAGGGCGGTAGCAAGATTCGCAATGACGGCGCCCTTGCTTGCGGGCAGCACGACCGCGAGACGCTGTTCCGGGAAGCGCTTGCGTAAGTACTGGCCGAGAGCGAGGGCGATTCCGAGAAGTTTTCCCCGAGTCAGGACGCTGTCGTCGGTGCCATCGAAAATAGCAACGCTGAAGGGACGGCGTTTCAGTCCCTGCAGGGCCCGGCGCGCGAGGTGATGGGAAAGTTCCTGGCGCAGTTCGAAGCAATCTGCGCCCAGCTTGAGCAGATCTTCGTGCACGCGTGCTTTGGTGATTCCGTCGCACGCCAGTGGGCGGCCGAAGCACACCGTGGCGCGATAAGGGAAGTGGCGTGGCCACTTCCGAAAGAAGCGGCCTCCGCGAAAAGAGAAGATCGAACCCCAAAGCTGGTCGAGAAACACGGGAACAACCGGCGCCTGCGCCGAACGCGCGATGAGTTCGAAACCCCGCTCAAGCCGATGGAGCGTACCCGTGCGCGAAAGTTGGCCCTCGGCAAAAATACAAACAATCTCACCGGCGCGAATCCGCTCGGCCGCACGGCGGATGGCTTCGCGCGGCTTGCGCCGATCGATGGCGATAGCGCCCGCGCGGCCGAGCACCGGCTTGAGGAATCGGACTCCCGCGAATTCCTGATCGATGATAAACCGGATCGGGCGCGGGCACGCGAGCTGAAGGATAACGGCGTCGACCCAGGTAATGTGATTGGGAACGAGGAGGAAGCCTCCGGGAGGAAGATTTTCCGATCCAAGGGCGCGCACGCGGTAGATGCAGCGCGCGATCCCGAGCGAGAAGAAATAGAAAGCGCGGTTCGCGGCAAAAGTGCTCGGCATTGTTTTACGTTTACAATTGTCGCTTCTCCTACTGCAATCGCGATTCGATGGAAGGAGAACGAAAACCGGGCGCGGCGGCGGCGTTAACGCTGTTGATCGGGATCAATCTCTTCAATTACATCGACCGGCAGGTTTTGTCGGCGGTGGAACCGGAGATAAGGGCGACGTTCTTCCGCGCCAACGATCCGAACGCGATGGCGCTGACCGGCGCGCTCGGGACGGCATTTTTCGTCACCTACATGCTGGCGGCCCCGATCATGGGATGGCTCGCTGACCGTTTCCATCGCTGGATCATCATCGGCATTGCGGTCGGACTCTGGAGCCTGGCCAGCGGTGCCTCCGGTCTGGCCACGAGTTTCGGCATGCTGCTCGCGACGCGCATTTGCGTGGGGATAGGAGAGGGCGGGTGGGGTCCGGCTGGACCGACGCTGCTATCCGATCTCTTTCCCATCCGAGTGCGGGGCCGTGTGATGGCGGCTTTCGCCGCCGCCATCCCGGTGGGGAGCGCGCTGGCCTACGTCATCGGAGGCCTGGTCAAAGTTCACCTTGGCTGGCGGTGGACATTTTTCCTCATCACCCCACCCGGGCTCGTTCTGGCGCTGCTTTGCTTTTTCCAACGCGACCCGCGCTTTGGTATTTCGACTCAGCGAGCTTCCGTCGTGGCACGACGTTCGGACTATCGCCAGCTTCTCTCCACGCGGTCGTATGTCATCAACACCCTGGCGCAAACTGCCTTCACCTTTGCCCTCGGAGGCATGGCCTTCTGGATGCCTGCCTATCTGGAATATCGCGGTTTGCCGAAAACAACGATGACGATGTTTGGCGGTATTATTGTCATCGCCGGACTTATCTCCACTCTGTTTGGAGGCAGTCTGGCCGACCGCATGCGGGATCGTTTTCCTTCATCCTACTTCCTTGTCTCAGGGGTAGGGATGCTGCTGGCTTTCCCATTTTTTGTGGCGACGCTCTACACCCCGTTTCCGGCGGCATGGTTTTTCTTGTTCGTCGCGGTCTTCTTTGCGTTCCTGAATATCGGGCCTTCCAACACGGCGCTGGCTAATGTGGCGATGCCGTTAGTTCGGGCGACCGCCTTTGCGCTAAACATTTTTGTCATCCATATCCTCGGGGATGCCATCGCCTTCCCGATAATCGGCTTCGTTGGCGGCCATTGGAATATGACGATAGCGTTTCTCCTCGTGTCAGGAATGATGCTGCTGGCGGGTTTGATTTGGCTCTTCGGGATGCGGGGACTCGCGGCTGACACAAACGCGGTCGAGCAGGCGTCGGCCAGAGTTCGTTAGGGCTTCATTGACCCTTCTTGCGGATCGGTGAGTCGCTCGCGCCGCCGGATCAAGGAAGCAAAAAAAACCGCGGAAGCGTTTCCACTCCCGCGGTTTTCGATTAGTGATCTTGCCGTTGTTACGGAGTCGGACTCACTTCCGCGGCGGGGCTGCCGCTGGTGTGAGCAGCCGAGCCGGGCGCGGCGTGTGCTGCACCGGTCTCGCTCGCATTGCTGTGCTTCGCGTGACCTTTGCCGGTCTCGGAAGCGCTGTCGTCCGAGCTGGCAGAGTCTGTCGCGCCGGCGCCGTGGCGATGCGTTTGGGTGCTGCTGTTTGTTTCAGACGACATGCTCGTGCTTGTGCCCTTCGAGGCCGAGGGTGAGGCACTGGCGTGGCTTGCCGCGGCAGAAGCGCTGGCTGTCGGCTTGGCGCTTGCCATCGGCGACATGCTGGCCGTGGGCTTTGCGGTCGCCATGGGCGACATGCTCGCGGCAGGCGACGGAGTCATCGTGGTGGAAGACGCGGCACTCGTCGCCGGGCTCATTCCGACCGCGGCGTTCGTTTGACCGGAAACCCCAGTCGACGCTCCCGCGTTATAACCATTCGTAGTCGAGGACCCACCGATTCCGATACCAACGCCAACAGCAGGCGTAACTCCGTAGTAGGAGTAAACGTTATTGATGTAGCCGCCGGTCGAATATTCATCGATGCGATTGTAGTCGAAAGCCGGCGCACTATAGATTCGCTCCCGGTCGACGCGGACGGTGTATTGGCCCGGATCCGATCCTACGGTGTAGACCGACCAGGGAACGGCGACCGTTTTGGTGGTTGTCGTCGTAGTCGTGCGAGAGCCGCCGCTGCTGTTGCCTCCGCCACCGCCGGTGGAGAGAACGGTGTAGGCCATGCATCCCGTGTTCCGATCAAGGACGATGTCCTTAATTGTGCCGATTTCTTCGCCACTCGACGACTTCACTTTGGTGCCGACGATCTTACTCGTCTGCACATAACCAGTGCTGGTATTGGTCGTGGTGGTGCTGCTGCTTTGGGTTTGCGCCTGAGCGCTGGCCAAGGCCAGGCCCACCGCGGCAAATGTTGCCCCTAATCGAACTGTTGTTTTCATAATTTGGTTTGGTACAGAGACGAGGCGCGGCATCCTTTAATCAGTCGCGCCAAGGTTGGTTCGTGCTCCGCTGTGCGCGCGGACGCCCCGCTCAATAGGAAACGGCGATTTGGAGAGGGGAGGGGTTGAAATTGGCGTCGTGGTATTCGAATTAGGATGATGACTAACAATTTAGCGTTCCGTTGCACCGTGCAGGCAGGAGCAATACTTCTTATCGGCCATGGTGTGATGGGATTGCTTCGCCCGCGTTGGCATTCACTCGCCTGGTCGGCGGGACCGCAGCTCCTGCGAGCTGCCTCGGAGGAGCTGGCGGAACATCCCACGACGGCGCGCGCAGTCTACGTTGCTGAGTTGGCAGCCGGCATCGCGCTCGCGTGCTGGAGGCCTGCGGACGACGAGTAGTCATCCGGGGGAATAACCGGCCGGCATTCTGCTCGATTGACGGGGGCGTCCCAGCAGTGGCGGACAGCATGCACCAGCTCCGAGTGCCGGTCGCGCCTTCGTTCAAGATCCTAAAGTCGAATACTCGGCGGATAGTGTTAGAATCCTGCCAGCGATATGAGCGATGATGGGGATGAGGGGCAAAGCGAGGCGTCCGCGCGCGACTGGCGAGAGCGGCTGGAGCTGTTGATCTCTAGCCTGCCGCCGGGCGATCTGGTCCGGCGGGAATTGCTTGATCTGCGGTTGGAACTCTCCGAGCGCGATGAGGTCTTGCTCGAAGCCCGGCAGACAATCGAAAAGCTGGAGGACGTGATCAAGAAGGTGACTTCGCCGGCCAATCGGATTGGAACGTTCTTGGGCAGCGCGGGCAAGGGGACGGCGCATATCGTCGTCGGCGGGGCAGACTACTACTGCAATATCGATCCGCGGATTTCGCTCCGCTCACTCAAAAAAGGAAGCCGCGTTCTGGTCAACGAAGCGTTCGTCATCGTCGGCGACCTCGGATTCGAAGCAGGAGGACCTGTTACCAAAGTTACGGAAATACTTGGAGAAGATCGTCTCCGCGTTGGAAATGAACACGGCACGCAATCCCTAGTTCTGCAGCGTTCCTCCGAACTTACCACGAGTAATGTGAAGCAGGGCGATGAGGTTCGCGTCGATTCGAATTTCCGTATGGCGTTGGAACTCCTGAGCGCGCCAGCGTCACGTGAGCATTACCTCGACCAGGTTCCCGAGCTGCCTTGGAACAAAGTCGGCGGCCAGGAAGAGGCGATTGCCGCCATCAGGGACGCAATAGAACTCCCATTGCTCCACCCAGAGCTGTTCGAGAAATTTCATCACGCCACGCCGAAGGGATTTCTTCTGCACGGCCCGCCGGGTTGCGGCAAGACCCTGATCGGAAAGGCGACGGCCTATAATCTGACCCGGCAATTGTGCGATCGTGCTGGTGGGAATCAGGATTCGGTTCGCGAATATTTCATGCACGTGAAGGGCCCGGAGATTCTCAACATGTGGGTGGGGGAATCAGAGCGAATCGTGCGCGAAATTTTCGCCACTGCGCGGGAGAAACGGCGCGAGGGTTTCATGCCCTTCCTCTTTATCGACGAAGCCGAATCAGTGCTCGGAACGAGGCGGGCCTCGCGCTATTCGAATATTCTTTCCACGCTTGTGCCGATGTTTTGTGCGGAGATGGATGGAATCGATTCGCTGAATGACGTGGTCATCATTCTGGCGTCGAATCGCGCGGACCTGATCGACCCGGCGATTCTGCGGCCCGGGCGGATCGACCGCAAAATTCGAATCAACCGTCCAAAGAAAGAGGGAGCGCGCGAGATTTATCGCATCTACCTGACAAACGATCTCCCATACGAGGGAGTTCTCCCGAAGGAGGCAGGCAACATCGGGCCTTCCATCGACAAGCTGGTCGATCGCTTCGTCGAGTGGCAGTTCGCTCCGCGAGAGGAGAACAAATTTCTGGAAGTAACGCTGCGGAGCGGGCGCAAAGAAGTGCTGTATCGTAGCAACCTCTTGAGCGGAGCGATTATCGCTTCCGTGGTCGAACGCGCCAAGGGACTCGCGATCAAGCGGGCCATTGCCAGTGGCACTGAAGAAGGAATCAGCGAGCGTGATCTGCAGGTGTCATTCGATGCCGAATTCACCGAGAACGACATCTTTCCGCCGAGCGACATCACCGAGGACTGGTTGAAGCTGGTCGATTACGAAGCGGAGAGCGTGGTCAAGGTCGCGCCGGTGCGGCCTCTCCGCGCGGAACGGTCGCCGGTGATGGGCGGGATCGTTTAGCGAGGGGTGCTCGGCGGGTAAAAACCGCGCTGCCTCCCGCGGCGAGCAATCGGGATCGCAGAGATGGCGCGACGAATTGCGAGGGAAAGATTGCCAGCAGACTTCTCGCATGACTACTCTACCGGGGTGAACCGTCTTTCTTTTTTCCTCATCCTGGTCTTGTTCGCGGGCGCGTCCCGAGGCGGCGCACAGATTTCCCCGGCGCCTCCGCCGGTCGGCCGGCCGGACGTTTCCAATAAGGCGCTCATCACCAAACAGTCCCCGGCCGCGGCTCCAACTGACCTAACGAGAAAAGGCCCCGCGATCGATCCCGCCGCCCTTCATCAGCTCGCGGACGATTATTACGCGTGGCGGAATGAAAATTATCCGGTGCTGGCCAGCGACATGGGCTTGCACACGGCCGATGACCAGCTCACCGATTACAGCAGCGCGAAAGTTTCAGCGCGCGGGCAACACGTGCGCGAGGTGCTGCAGCAAGTCCGCTCGATGCGGACGGACGGCTGGGCGAAAGACGACCGGATCGACTGGCTGCTTTTTCGCTCGCAACTTGAAGGCGTGGAATTCTCCGACCGAGTGCTGACGCCGGGGAAGAGTGACCCGCTGCTTTACATCGGCGAATGCAGCAACGCCATCTTTTCGCTGCTGAAGAAGGAGTACGACACGCCTACAAAACGCGCGCTGGCGGCGACGGCGAGATTCCGAGCAATGCCCGGGATGCTAGTCGATGCGAAGACGAACCTGCAGCGTCCTGTCAAACTTTTCGCGCGACTCGCGATTGAGTCGGCTCGGGCGATGGACCCCCTCTTTAACCAGAGCGCGGAAGGGCTGGCGAAAGATCTGCAGGGCCAGGAGCGCACTGAGTTTGATGATTCGCGAACGAAGGCGCTTGAGGCCATCCACGCTTTCGCCGACGCGCTGGAAAAAGGGCTGCCGCAAATGTCTGAGTTCACTCCCATGGGGGAGGCGAATTACAATTACTACCTCACCCATGTGCTGCTTCTCCCTCTCAACTCCGGCCAGGTAGAAATGCTCGGCCGAGTGGAGCTGGCCCGTTACCGCGCGCTGGAGGCGCTCCTGCCAGATCCCACCATGGCCAATCCAGATCCGGCGCGGGCCAAGAATATCCCGCCTGATCAGGAATCGTTTCTGCGCTCCTACGAAAGTCGTGAACAGGAGATGGTCGGTTTCCTTCAGTCACATCATCTCATTACCCTGCCGGAATACCTCGGGCCTTTTCAAATTCGACAGCTGCCCGAAGCCTTCAAGCCGACCAGTCCCGGCGGATTTATGAACCCTCCCGGTCTTTACGACAAGGATCCGGCCGGCTTCTACTTCATCCCCACCTACAATCCGCAATCAAAGAACTTTTACATCCGCGCCGCGATCGAAGACCCGCGCCCCATCCTCGGTCACGAAGGGATCCCGGGGCATTTCCTGCAAATCTCGATCGCGAACCATCTCAAGGATGAAATTCGGAGGCAGAACGAGAACGGACCATTCGTCGAAGGCTGGGCGCTTTATGGCGAAGAGATGCTCATGCGAACTGGTCTCTATCCCGACGGCTCGGCCGCCCAGGGGCAAATTCTTAGGCTCTCAAGATACCGCGCGGCGCGCGTAGGAGTGGATGTGAACCTGCACACCGGGAAATGGACCTTCGAGCAGGCAGTGCAATATTTCATGGACGCCGGCGGGCTCGATCGCGAAGCCGCCGAAGGTGAAGCGGCGGGAGCGGCCACCGCACCCACGCAGAAGATTTGGTATATCACCGGTAAATGGCAGATCATGAATCTGCTCGGCAAATATCACGATAAGGTGGGCGCGAACTTCAACTTGGGCGGATTTCACGACGACCTGATCAAGAACGGCAGCCTCCCGCTCTCGATTGTTGAATGGCTTCTCTTGGACGACTCAAGCACAATCGACTCGATTTTGCCAAACATGGCGGAGAGTAATTAGGCCGCCAAACCCGGCAATGTCAGAAGAGGGGAAGCTGCGAAGCGCAGACCTCGTTAGGGGCGAAACGCACGCCCAACCCGAGGAGACGGACATGCTTTTCGCCCCGGGCAAACGCCTCGCATAAAAGCGGCCAGTAGGCCGCCCGCTCTGGACGAAGGCCGGCTCGCTCAACGGTGGTGCGGGTGAAATCGATAAATTTCATTTTAATAAAGATTTTCGTGATCTGACGCGTCGCGGCGTGCGCGGCCAGATCTGCGGATAAATCGTCAAAGAGCGCGTCCGCCTTTTCTTCGATTTCGGCCAAAGTCTGCAAGTCGTTAGAAAACGTTCGCTCGGTGCTGAGTGATTTGCGTTCACGATGTGGTTCGACCGGCCGATCGTCGATCCCGCGACTCATCTCCGACAGCTCGAGGCCGAACCGCCCGAACATTTGCTGCAATTCCCCAGGCAAGAGGGACTGGAGTTGAGCACAGTCCGTGATACCGCCGGCAGCGAGTTTGCGTTCCGCGACGTCACCTATCCCCGGGAGTTTCCGCACAGGCAGGGAGGCGATAAACGCGGTTACCTCTTCGGGCCGGACTTCGCACTGGCCGTCGGGTTTATTGATATCGCTCGCAATCTTGGCGACTAATTTATTCGGACCGACTCCGGCGGAAGCGGTCAGGCCGGTTTCCTCCAAAACGCGGCGCCGGATTTCGCGGGCCAGTTGGCCGGCGGGGAGGGGTTGGGCGGAGACATCGAGGTAAGCCTCGTCCAGCGAGAGCGGTTCGATGAGGTTAGTATAGCGGCGCATGATTTCCCGGACTCTTTCGGATTCGCGACGATAGACATCGAACCGAGTGGGCAAGATGAGCAGCCTCGGGCAACGCTGTAACGCCATGAAAGTGGGCATGGCCGAGCGAACGCCGAACTTCCGCGCCTCATAATTGCAGGTGGTCAGCACGCCGCGACGATCTCTCGCGCCCCCGACCCCGATCGGTTTGCCGCGTAACGCCGGCTGGTCGCGCATTTCGATCGCGGCGTAGAAACAATCCATGTCGAGGTGAATGATCGACCGCTGCATCAGTGCAACTTAGCAAAAATTCGTCTGTTCTTCGACTGCCCCGTCTGCGCGCGTGGAAGAGCGTGGCGCGCCACGGGAGCAGAACCACGGCCGCGGCGAAACGTTTCGGCGGTGTTATGGTCCGGGATGGAGAGGGTGTTTGGGATCGAAACGGAATATGGGATCACCGTTCGTGGGGCCGAGAATATCGATGTGGTGGCGGAATCCATCGCGCTAGTCCGCAGCTACACCGAGCATGGTGCGCACATGAAGTGGGATTACGAGCAAGAGGATCCCCATCGCGATGCCCGTGGTTTCCGGGCTAAAGAGCTGCTTCAGGACACGGACGAATCCGCCTATTACGAGGTCGATAAGAATCGCCCGCTCAGTTTTGTTGAGATCAAAAGCGACCTCGTTTTGTCGAACGGTGCGCGCTTTTATAACGATCATGCTCATCCCGAGTATTCGACGCCCGAGTGCACCACCCTGGCCGAGATGGTCGCGCACGATAAGGCGGGAGAGCGGGTGGTGGCGGAATGCGCGCGCCGGCGAAACGCCCATCTCCCCGAAGGCCAAGAGGTGCAACTATACAAGAACAATACCGATTTCGTCGGCCACAGCTACGGCTGTCACGATAACTATCTGTTGCGGCGCGATGTGCCGTGGAAGGGGATCGTCGCCGGCATAATTCCATTTCTCGTTAGCCGCCAGCTTTTTGCCGGGGCCGGCAAGATGGGCATGGAAGTCGAGAGCGAGAAGGGCCAGCCGGGCATCTTCCAAATTTCGCAGCGGGCGGATTTTTTCAGTGAGCTGGTCAGTATCGACACCATGAATCGCCGTCCGCTGGTTAATACGCGCGATGAGCCGCATGCTGATCCGCGCAAATACCGGCGCTTTCACGTCATCATTGGGGATTCAAACATGAGTGAATGGGCGACGGCGATGAAGATCGGGACGACTTCACTCGTGCTCGAATTGATTGAGCGCGATCTGGCTCCGAAGCTGGAGCTGGCGGACCCGGTAAAGGCAATCAAAGATATCAGCCGTGATCAAAGCCTTAGCTGGCTGATCCGATTGAGCGACGGGCGCACTATCTCAGCGCTGGATCTGCAACGAGCCTATCTCGAAGCTGCGGAAAAGGCGGGAGGAAGAAGTGACGATGGGGCGTGGCTACTGCAGGAATGGCGAACAGTTCTGGACGATCTCGAGCAAGATGTCGCGCGATGCCAGGATCGAGTGGATTGGGTCGCAAAAAAATATCTTCTGACCGCTTTGCAGGAAGAAGAGGGGTTATCGTGGACGGACCCATGGTTGGAAGCAATCGATCTAGAGTATCACAGCCTCGATCTCGACAACTCGTTGTACAACGAGCTGGTGCGACAAGGCACCATGAGGCGGATCGTCGATGAGAGTAAGATACGAGAAGCGATTTTTTCGCCGCCGCTGACCACGCGAGCCTTTTTCCGCGGCAGATCTGTTGCGCGATTTACTCAGCAGATTGAAGCGATACAGTGGGATGCGGTTGTTTTTCGCGACGCCGGCCGCCGTCGACGGGTTGCCCTTCCGGAGCCGATTGATTATCGAGGATGCGGCGCAATGCCTGCTGCAGATGAGGGACCGAACGCTTTGCGCGACTGGATAAACAGCGTCGCGGAAAGGTAAGAAGTTGCATCCGCCGCGGAGGCGGGTTCCGTTTCATGCAGAGGGTTTACTATTATGGGAATAAGATTGTTTAGATCTGTCGGGGCAGTAGCCGTTTTCGCTGCTATCATGTTGGTTCGTGGCCATTTGGCGCAAGCGCAGGCCCCTAGTTTTACTCGGATTGTCGTCTTCGGAGACAGCCTCTCTGACGATGGGAACGTGGCGCACCGCGTGCGCGACACTTTCGGCTTCAGTTATCCCAGCAGTAATCTAGCGTTCAACTATAGCGATTACCGTTTCACTAACAGCTCCCAGACCGACCCCGGTGGGACGGCCTACGAAGGTGTCTGGCACGAGCAGCTTGCGAATAGTTTTCTCCATATCCCGCCGGCCTCCAACAGCCTGGATGGGGGCGCCGATTATGCGTTTGGTGGTGCCACTACTCAGAATGGAAGCCAGACCCGCACCGTGGTCAACGATCCATCTCCTTTCACTGGAGGAACCTACACCATTACGATCGACAACATGGGCAAGCAGGTGGACGACTACCTTGCCACTCATGCCGCCGAACCGCGTGCGCTTTATATTGTGTGGGGAGGAGGCAACGACCTTTTCGACAACCAAAGCGCGGCCACTGTAACCGCCGCCGCCACGCGCGTCGCTCTGTTAGTAGAGCGTTTGGCGAACGCTGGCGGACGCTACTTCCTTGTCCCAAACGTTCCGCCCTTAGGAGCGGTCCCAAATTCTTTTGGAGATCCGCAGAGGGTAGCCGCGCTGAACATCGCTTCGGCTAGTTATCGCGATAAACTCAACACTGCGATGGCGCAGGCTAAGATTGACCTCGCGCGCGGCGGGATCAACATCCAGCTCTATGTGCTCGATGTGTGGCTGGATCTGCTGCGACTTGTCTCCGAGCCGGCGAAGTATGGTTTCATAAATGCCACTGAGCCGGCGCAGGGCAAGAGCGTGAATCCCGATCAATATTTGTTCTGGGACGATATTCACCCGACTACGGCCGGTCACCATCAAATCGCGATGGAAGCGTTTCGCCTGTTGAGCGGGCAGATCCCCCCCCTGGGGAGGGCGACAAATATTTCGACTCGCGGCCTGGTTGGAACGGGAAATAACATTCTCATTGGCGGATTCATCGTCGAAGGCACTCAACCCAAGCAGGTGATTATCCGCGGCTTGGGACCGACTCTGGCGACTGCGGGAGTTACGGGCTTGCTGGCTGATCCGACGCTCACCGTCTTTAATAGCAATCACGCGATCATTGCAACTAACGATAATTGGAAAGATACCCAGCAGGCGGCGATTCAGGCGTCGGGGTATGCTCCACCAAATGATGCCGAACCAGCGGTAATTCTGACCTTGGCTCCCGGCTCCTACACCGCGGCCCTTAGCGGGGTGAATGCCAGCACTGGCATTGCGCTGCTCGAGGTTTACGATCTCGCTCCGAGCGCGGCGTCAACTTTCCACAACCTGAGCACTCGCGGCTTCGTCGGCACGAGCAATAATGTTCTCATTGGTGGCCTCATTGTCGCCGCGGGTGAACCGCCCGTGGTGGTCGTCCGCGCGCTCGGGCCGACTTTGGCGAATTACGGCATCACCGCACCCCTCGCGGATCCAACGATCAGGTTGTTCAATGGAAACGGCGTGGCAGTTTCCTTTAACGATGACTGGGGGACTGATCATCCCACCGCGGTCAAAGCAACCCTTCTCGCTCCGCCCAACGCCAAGGAATCCGCGATCGTGATGTCGCTGCCGGCTGGGAATTACACTGCCATTGTGCAGGGTAAGAATGGAACAACCGGTGTCGCTTTAGTTGAAGCGTATCGTGCTGACTAATCCGCCAGGATTCTCGTCCAGTAGCGCCTGCAGGCGCTTAACTAACTCCAGCTGATTAGCCGGAGTTCATGCGCCTGTTGCAGGTGAGGGTGGGTAGGGACTACGCGAACGCTGAAGCCGTAGGTGCCAGATTCTCCTGTGGGCACCGAACCCTGGTAAAGATACAGGCCGTCGCCGTTCGCGCTTTCCTGGGTTAGGGGTGTTACAGCGGGGCAGCGCAGCCCTCCGTTTTCAACCTCGCCATGGTAGGCTTCCACCCGGACGTGCGACGGGTTTACCGGCCCGAGATGGATGCGTGCCGCCAGCCGCAGAGAATCGCCAACCGGGATGTTGTGGCGATTTTCATTTCCGACCTGGACATCATCGATCCGCACCTGCGACCAATCCTGACGCATCTGCTTCTTCCATTTACTCAGCTCGGTGGCGGGTCGACAACCTTCCTCGGAAAGAGCGCGGTAAGCTTTGGCAGCGGGGCGGTAGAGTCGCTCCGCATACTCCTTGACCATGCGATGGGTATTGAAGTTGGGAGTGACGCTTCGGATGGATTCACGCATGAGCTGCAGCCAGGCTAACGGAAGTTTGCCGTCGGGTTTGGCATAATAGAGAGGGATGATCTGGTTCTCGAGCAGCTGATATAGGCTGGAAGAATCCACTTCGCTTTGGAAGTCCACCGAGCCGTCCGTGATATCGGTCCCGATGGCCCAGCCATTGTTTCCACTGTAACTTTCGCACCACCATCCATCCAGGACACTCAAATTTAGTCCGCCATTGGGAGGAAGCTTCATTCCGCTGGTGCCGCTGGCCTCCAAGGGGCGGAGCGGATTATTTAGCCAGAGATCCACGCCCTGGACCAGGCGACGGGCAATGTAGGTATCGTAATCCTCGACGAAGATGACGCGATTGAGGAATTCCGGTTCCCGGCTGATTTGATACACCTCTCTGATCAACGCTTTTCCGCCTTCGTCCTTGGGATGAGATTTTCCAGCGAAGATGAATTGCACTGGTCGCGTGGTATCGCTGAGGAGGCGGTGGAGACGCGCTCGATCGCGAAAGAGCAGCGCGCCCCGCTTGTAGGTCGCGAAGCGCCGAGCAAAGCCGATGGTGAGGATTTCCGGATCGAGTAGTTGCTTGGCGGCACGGATGGATTCCGGTGATTCGCCCATCCGTTCGCGCTGCGCCCGCACCCGCCCGCGGACGAATTCCACCAGTCGCAGCTTTAATTGTTGATGGGTGTTCCAAAGGGCCGCATCCGGGATATCGATCACCCGTCGCCAGAAATCTTCGTCGGTGAGGTTTTCCTCCCAGGGGCCAAGATACTTCTCGTAAAGGGCGGAAAACTCCGGGGCCAGCCATGTTTTCGTATGAATTCCGTTAGTGATGCTCGTAATCGGCACTTCATGTTCCGGCACGCCGCTCCAGACGTCCTTCCACAACCCTCGACTTACGTCGCCATGCAATTTGCTCACGCCGTTGGCATGCCGGCTGAGGCGCAGGGCCATAATGGTCATGCTGAAAGGCTCATCCGAATGCAGCCGGGTCTGGCCGAAGCTGAAGAGTTCCTCGAAGGAGATGCCGAGCTGGGCGGCGAAACTGGCGAAATACTTCCGCATCATCTCGCGAGGAAAGGAATCATTGCCGGCCGGAACCGGGGTATGAGTGGTAAATACGTTCGCCGCCGCAGCGACCTGGAGTGCCGCGTAGAAATCGAGACCCTTTCCGGTGATGAGGAGACGAATTCGTTCCAAGGCCAGGAAAGCCGAGTGCCCCTCATTCATGTGAAAGACCTCAGGGTCGAGACCGAGAGCGGTCAAC
This sequence comes from Verrucomicrobiota bacterium, assembly GCA_040006335.1. Lineage (GTDB taxonomy): Bacteria > Verrucomicrobiota > Verrucomicrobiia > Chthoniobacterales > UBA10450 > AV69. The sequence continues at coordinate 16,594 of JBDTXE010000007.1, forward strand.
GCTTTGACGCCTCCGATCCCGAGGACAATCTCCTGGCGCATCCGCATCTCCAAATCGCCGCCATAGAGTTCGGCCGTAATGAGACGGTCTTCCGCGGTATTTTCCGCGATATCGGTATCGAGAAGGTAGAGATTAACCCGGCCCACGCGGAGCTCCCAGATCTTTGCCTGCACTTCTCGGTCCAGGACTTGCACCGAGACCAGAACGCGCTGGTTGTCACGCCGGACCTCGCGAATCGGCAGATGATGGAAATTCTGGTTGAGATTGACGGCGTGCTGCACGCCCTCCTTATCGATCTCCTGCTTGAAGTAGCCGTGGCGGTAGAGCAGTCCGACCGCGACGAAATTCAGATCGAGATCGCTGGCGGATTTACAATGATCGCCCGAAAGAATCCCGAGACCGCCGGAGTAGTTGGGGATGGATTCGTGAAATCCGAACTCGGCGGAAAAATATGCGACCGGTTTGGGAAACATCCCTTTGCCGTAGGTATCGGTCCGCGCGAGATAATGCTTAAAGGCCTGCTGCACCTCGTTAAGCTCGCGCAGGAAATTTTTATCTTGCGCTACTTCTTCGAGGCGGGCCTGCCGCGAAAGCTGCAGCATGCGAACGGGATTGTGATTGGTGCGATGCCAGAGCTCGGGATCAAGATGCCGGAAAAGACGGCGCGCCGACGGCTCCCACGTCCACCAGAGATTGAAGCTCATCTCCCGCAGCGGCTCGAGCGCCTCCGGCAAATTCGGGACGACATTATAGGTCAGATAATTTGGCATGCTGGGAGAGTGGAGGCGATTCTGTCATGGAATGCGCTGCCGGCAAGTCTGGCGGGGTAGGGGAGCGAATTACATGCCGCAGCGACCGCGGCGCGGGCGCATCATTGGTTCGGCCAGGGCCGGGGTTCCTTCACGGAGACGAACAGGGCAGCCACGAAACCGGTGACGAGACCGCCAAGATGCGCAGCCATGCTGACCTGCGGCGTGATGAGATCAAACGCGACCTGAATCAGAACAATCACGCCGATGTTGCGCAGTCGCATTTTCGCTAGCGGTGCGTGTCTGCCGCGCAGGAGAATTCCGGCCCAGGCGCCCACGATCCCCATGACCGAGCCCGAAGCGCCGACGAGCTGCAGCGGTGGCGAGAGGTGAAGGAGAGTAAGCGCGAAAACGCTGAAGCTCGAGCCGATTCCCGCGATGAGGTAACAGGCGACGAAGGCGACCGATCCGATTTCGCGTTCCAGCGGTGGCCCAAGCATGACCAAGGCGCAAAGATTGAAGAGCAAATGCACAATCCCGTAATGGAGAAAGAGCGCCGTAAACAGCCGCCAGTATTCGTGGCTATACTGGACTGCGTCGGTATCGAGTTCACCGAGCCGATGGAGGGTTTGCGGGTCGGTGGCGCCGCCACGGAAAATTTCTACGGCGAAGAGAATGGCGTTGGCTGCGACGATGATCATGACGGCGGGGGAAATGGCGAGAGCGAAGGGTCTCAGCCCGGCCCTTTTTTCCAGAATGCGGTTGCGGAAAATTGTTGGGACGAAAAGGAAAGATAGCCAGGCCAGTGCGGCGATCGTTCCCGCCGCCGGACGCAGTAGAAGCCACGAAATTCCTGAAATGACCAGGACCGCGATCGCGCAGAGGGCGGGCGCACGGGACCGCATTCTCCAGCTGCGGAGTAAAACGATGCCGGCCGACGCGATCGCCATGAAAAGGAGAATGTGATTGAGCTCCATACCGAGACGCGCACCTTCGCACCTTCTGTTGCGGCGTCATCTCGTTCGCTGGCCCGTCGATCCCGGGTTGAAGTGAATTCGCGGCCGAATTGCTTTCAGACCGGCTTGCGACATGGTCGCGTCATGAGAATCAGCGCCACCGTCTACCTCGATGTGGTTTCTTCCTGGTGTTACTGGGGCGAAGCGACCTGGACCGAACTAAAGCGTCGATACGATGGGCGCGTGGCCTTTGACTGGAAAATCGCGCTAATGGATCCCGAGGGTCTGCCTAAATCGGAGGCGCAAGAGGCATGGTTCTATCGGAGGAGCGGCTTAATGAATAAAGCGGCATTTATGTTGAGGACCGATTGGTACGAGCCGGTGTTACCCGAGTATTTGGCGCCAAATTTAGTAGCCGAGGCGGCACGAGACCTCGGGGTGAAAGATGATCGCGTCCGCGTCGCCATTTCCCATGCGACTTTGCGGACTGGCGCACCCCAAATCCGCGAGCTGGCGGTTGCCGCCGAGATCGCGGCTAAGGCATCGGGCTTGGAGCAGGGTAGCTTGCTTGCTCGCGCGCAGTTGCCTGAGGTAGAAGCGCGAGTTCGAGCCAGCACTGCAGAATGGAAAGCCATGGGTGTAAGCCAGCGTCCGACTTTCGTTCTCGACACCGAAATCGGCGATCGCGCCATTTTTTCCGGAGTAGTCAAAGTGGAGGCGATCGCGGCCACGCTTGATTCGATGCTGGAGGACGCCGCCTTTTACGAGGCCTACGCGGCCCATCATGGGGGCTCGCCCGAAAGCTAAGTCATTTCACCAAGCCGTCCGAAGGCGCCGCCGCCTAAATCTTTCTTGGGCTATGCTGCTCATACCGCATCAACTTTGCGCGTGCATTTGGCACGGCCATGGCTAAAGAAAGATGTAGTTTTCACCTTGCGACTTTTCACTGGCAGTTTACAACATCTTCGGCTCGTGGGTTTGCGAGCCCAGCGTAGCGGTCATCGCAGCCGCGTCGTGGTCCGAGTGCCACCTTCGCCTTCGGGCGCGGGCAGAGTTTGCGAAAACGAAACCACAGCGACCCGGTGCACTCCCGAGCTGCTGGAAGGAGCTTGATTTAACCTGCAACCACAATTTCGTGTCAACGGTCGGATTCGCGCGCGCGAGGTCCGCGTCATCGTCGGCTCAACAGGCGAGCAGTTGGGTGTTTTGAAACTTTCCGATGCCCTGCGCCACGCCACCAGTCTTGGGATGGATCTCATCGAAGTGGCGCCGACGGCACAGCCGCCGGTCTGCAAGATTGTCGATCTCGGCAAGTATCGCTACGACCTTTCGAAGCAAGAGAAAGAAAAGCGCAGCGCCGGAACAAAACTCAAGGAAATCAAATTCCGGGTGAACATCGACGATCATGATTACATGACGAAGATTCGTCACGGCGAGGATTTCCTCGACAAAGGGAACAAGGTGCGAGTCCAACTGCAATTTCGCGGCCGGGAGATGGCGCACCAGGAGTTCGGAATGCAGCTCATGGCCAAGGTCAAAAAAGACCTCTCCGGTATGTCTCAAGTGGAGATGGACCCCAAGCTCGCCGGACGAAATATCACCATGACGCTTTCGCCGTTGCCCGTAGCTCGTCGTAAGCGGCGGTTCGCCGCGATGACTGAGGAGGAGCTCCTAAACGGCGAAATTACTGAAGACGCCGGAGACGAGGAATAGTCGCCGCGTCGCCGCCTGGATAGGCAGGCTCACCCTGGAGGACAGAAAGCTCTGAAAGCTAGCCGGCCGGTGATGGTACGGGAGCGCTGGCGGCGGGAAGGGGCTTGCCCGCCTGCGGCTGGCCGCGCCGAATCGGCCCTTCGGGAGTGACAACGGGCGTCGGTCCCGGGTTAAGCTTCGCGGAGAGGAATCTTTTGCGCGTCTGAGCGTCGGCGTTGGTCGGGTCCATCTGCAGCACCTTTTCAGTATCTTCCAGCGCACCCTTCCAATCATTCTTCATCTGTAAAATGTAAGCACGAGTGGAGAAGTATTTGATCTCCTTGTCGTCGCTCTTGATCAGCGCATTGTAATCTTTGAGCGCCTTGTCGTAGTCCTTGCTTTGAAGCTCGACGTAAGCCCGGCGCGAGAGAATTCCCTCGTCGTCAGGTTTTAACTTTAGAGCCTCCGTCAGATCGGTTTCCGCTTCCGGAAATTTTTGCTGGCCGACGTAAGCCATCGCACGCTGCTGCAGGGCAGCACTAAGGTTTGGAGCGTAACGCTTATCGAGTTCGGTGGCGCGACGGAAAGAAGTCACGGCTTTGTCCCAGTCCTTCGCGCCGGAGGCTTCAATTCCCTGCTTCGTCATCGTCGCAGCCTCGTTATTTTGTGCCGATAAAGTAGCGGCGCTGCTCGCCAACATGGCGATTCCATAAATGAATAATCTCATCTTACGCATGTGCTTTTGCTCCCTTTGGAATTGCGGGATGACTACTCGGCCGAGGGCATCAACGTTGTCAACCGCTAGCTTGATCCTTTCACTATTCGTTTGTCGGCACCGGGTCGGATTCCGGCACTGCAATGTTTTCCGTTCCGGGCTCGTCGATCCGCTGAATGCGTTGCGCGCGGCCGGAGATTTCATCGATCGTGACAAGGGCGCCACGCAGTCGCACTTCGCCGTGGGCCACGGGAAAAGGCGCGGGCAAATTGGAGATAAACCTCTGCACGATCGGTTCGACGTTCCGGCCTATAATTCCTTCAATCGGGCCACACATTCCGGCGTCGCAGAGAAAAGCCGTTCCCCCAGGAAAAATCTGT
>JBDTXE010000008.1:0-20476 GCA_040006335.1 Verrucomicrobiota bacterium
CGCAACCCGGAAAACGTGCCGGATTGAAGGCGAAACTCGCGTCTGGCCGGTCTTTTATTCAAACCGCAATTTGGAGCCGGACCGCCGAGGGCGGGGTTAAGCGCAAGCCGCGCTCACGCCGAAAATAGCACCTGATCGAACGTCGGCTGGAAATCTGCCCGCAACGTTTCCCCGATCGGGAAACGTGGACTAATCGCGCCTTGTCCGGCGCAGAAAATTTCGAGTTCGCCATGGCCGCTGCGCGCGATTTGCGCCTGCACTGTGCCGGCGGCGAGGTCGGGCGTGTTACAATCGCGCGAGAGATGCCCGAGGACGACGCGTTCGATTTGCCCTGGCAGAATTTGCTCGATGAGCTGGGCGGCAGCGGCATTGGAGAGGTGGCCGTGACGCGACATGATGCGTTGCTTGACCGGCCAGGGACGCCACGGATCAGCCTGTAACATTTTTTCGTCGTGATTGGTTTCAATCACCAGCGTGTGCACGTCGCGCAGGCGCTCGATTAACATCTTGGTCGGATAACCCAGATCAGTCACGAAACCGAGGGCACGGCGGCCTGCGGTGAAGACATAGCCGACCGGTTCCACCGCATCGTGCGGCACAGGGAAGGTTTGGACGCTAATATCGCAGATGTTGAACTCGGTGCCGGTGCGGTAAATCCGCCAATTACGATGTGCCGCCAAGCCATGGCCGCGAAGTGCTTCGGCGGTCTGCGCGTTGCAATAGATCGGAACAGCAAACTTGCGACAGAGCACTTCGAGTCCGCAAACATGATCGCCATGTTCATGGGTGAGCAAAACGCCATCAAGTTGCTCGGGGCGCACGCCGCATTGTTCCAAGCGAGTCACGAGCTGCCTTGCGCTCAGGCCGCCATCAATCAGGAGGCGGCAAAGCGGGGTGGCGACGAGTGCGCTATTTCCGGCGCTGCCGCTGCCGAGCATGGTGAGGCTGAACACGACTTTTCTTTTAGCCAGCGCCGTGGTCCGGCACAAACGGAAAGGCGCCGGCGATGGAAGATTTCTGGTGAGAAACCCCAAGAGGGTGGGCGAAACCTACTCGAACCCACCACCCATGGGCTCACTCCGCTATCTTAGGAGCCGATCGCGCGCGGCATCAGCGCGAGGATTCGCTCCTTTTTCGATGGGTAATCGAGGGAACGAAAAGAGCGGATCTCATCCAATCGACGGAGGCCGTTCAAGGTATCAAGATATTGCGTGTAGCGGGCAGCGAGTTCGCCGGTTTCGAGATACCGGCCCCGCAGATTCCGGTCGCGAAAGGCGTCGGGGCGTTGCCGGGCGAAAAGGTGGAAGCGTAACCAGCGTCGATCCGTGAGAGAAACGCGCTGCGTTTTGCGAAAGAAGGCGACGAAAAGAAGGAGAACGAGGTAAGTGTCGATCTGCGCCTGCAGTTCGAGATCGCGGACAAAATCTTCCGAGCCGAGTGCGCGCGCGCCCGCCTGAAACTGAAGAGCGGCATGGAGAGCATGGTTGATCTCCTCCACAAAGGCGATGAGGGAGCGAATGTTGCCCTCATGCAGACCTGCACGCGGATCGTGGCGTTCCAGCTCTTGAATCAGCCAGCGCGAAAAATAAATACCGACGTAAAGCTCGTCTCCGGCGTAGCGAAGGAAAGTGCGCGCGACCTCGCTCAGTTCGCGGGCGGAGGCGCCGGCCAGCGCGGATAACTTCTGGCAACGCTGCCGGTCGATCAAACAATCTTCCAGGTTGATCCCGACCTGCGCGTAGGTGCGCTCAAGAAGCTTTTGAATTTGGCTGAATAACGTTTCCGTCATGCCAGCAGCTCACGTCCGCCGTCGAGGCTGAGGTCGGCCCCGGGAGGCTCATCCAAATTGAGCAGCTCTTCCGCGAGATGGTTCAGCGCCACCCGCACCTCGTGAAAGCGATCGGCTAGTTCGGCATACACGTCGTGCAGTTCGCAGCGGCGGGCGGCGGCGTGCCCGGCGATGAGCCGGTAATTCTGCTGGCCGATCTGCTCGTAGAAGCCGAGATCGGGCGCGCCCCGGCGCCGGCGGCGGTTGGCGTTTTCATGGAAGATCCCGCTAACGAAGAGCGAATAATTACCGACATGAGCGCGGAGAAGAAAGGCCTGCTCGGCCGAAGCCCGCCGGAGCGCCATCAGCATGTCACTGACGTATTGCTGCGACCCCGTCTCCGTTTGTTGGGGAGCGGAGAGCGAAGCGGCGCGCGAAAATTTTTCCAGAAGGGAACCGACGTAGTCACACAGTTTGCGTTCGGTAAGGCCGGCGGCTCGCATGACGTGCCGGGCGAGAACGTAGAAATAAAACTCGGAGGAAATGCGCAGCTGACCGCCGCTATTCAGGATGGCATCGACCAGGCGCGGAGAATCGAGCACGGTGTCGCGGTTTTCCGCATCCGCGAGCAGATCGACCAGGGAAACGTGTTCGGTCTGCGAACGCGCGAGCGTGCGCACGACGAAGTCAAAATCCGCCGCGGTAAAGCGCGCCCGACAATTCGCCTGGACCACGAGTGCCGATTATGAGCAAAGCGTATGCCTTTGGCAAGGGGAAGGTGGCGCTGGGAGGCGGGAGCGGTCCAGCGACGTCGCTTAAGCTCGGCGTCGACGGAACATTCCGGGGATCGAAAGGAGCGCCCAAGCTCCCTCGAGGAAAATAAAGCCAAAGCGCCAATCGACCACGGCGACCCAGGCCAGCAGTGCGGACCCGACAAAGTTCAGGATGTTGAACATCCGGTCGTCGCGATTCATTCGCCCGAACTGCAGTCCGATGTAGGCAGCGAGGATAAGCGAGGCCCCAAGCAAAGAGATGGTTTGGTAAATCATGATTTTATCTTGCTGACGCGAGAAGTAACGGCCCTTCCGTTTTACGCCCAGGAGAAACCTGCAGGCTCGGGCCGCGGACAGCAAAACAGCCGAGCTCTGGCGAACTCGGCTGTCGCGCGGACTGCTACCAACCAGCCTGCTTACGCTCCCGTATTGATCCCGTTCGGGAAGAAAAGGAGGGAGTCCTCGCCTAGACCAACCCCAGAAATACGCCGCGCGCTCCCAGAAGTGGATGCAGGCACTAGCGATCTCCTTGGTACTCAACCGCACGATCGAGACGGATGTAGAAAAAACACTCACTCGGGGCGATTTGGCGCGCTCCCTGCAGCAGTCATCCCCGTGGCGAGATGAGTGCGAAGCCGGGTTGGATTTTCTCAGCGCCAAGAATGTTTGTTGGACCCAACATGTTTATCCAGGAGAAACGAGGGGGATACCCCGGAGCTGCCGAAACCTTGGGCGAAAGTTCTTCAGGCTCACGAGGTCTCGTTCTCGCGCGCTTTTTTCGGGCCGTGACGAGGAGGCAGGGCCTCGCGAAAGCCTCGCTTGGCGCCACCGCCCTTATCGCCGTCGTGCTTTTACAGATGAACGGGTGCAATCATGCTCCCGATCCGGACGAAACTATCCGGCACGCCTATTCCTGGTATGCGAAGGCGCTGAAGCGGGGCGAGAATCCGTTAGCACGGAAGGCGTGGGAGATGGCTCCTTTCGCGACGAACGCGCTTTTGCAGAGCATCGGCAATCGGCGAGAGGAACCTGGCGATCATCCGTTTGCCAGAAGCCGGCGCTTCGACGGCCGACTGCATGTAGAAGATCTGGTGGTGAGCGGCAAAATTGCACGGGCGCGGATTACCGTAGCCGGCCACGCGATCGGGGTGCATCAACTGGCAGTGTGTCTGGCCCGGGAAGGGTCGGTCTGGAAGATCGACGACGTCAAACTGCTGGACGACCTCTAGGAGCGAGCAAGGCAGAGTGACTCCCGGCGGAGTCTGGTCGAGAATCTCGGAGTGCGGCCAGCTATCGATGGTGACGCCAATCCCAGAATTCTTCTTTCCAGGGATACCGATCAGTCGCCACTGGGCCGAAGTAAAGCCGGCCTCCGTAGCGCCAGCCATCTAGGACCAGGCCCTGTGCAAATGCCTGGCGGGTGGCAGTGACCACCACGCAATTGTGTTCGCGTAACCCGCCTCGGTGCGCCACGCCCCAATGCAATTTGATCGTCTTCACATTCAGCGCGTCGAGCTCGCTCATGAGATCCGTTGCCCATTGGTAACAGAACCCACGGTTCTTTATTCCGACGTTGATCAGGAAATTCTGGAAAAGGGGCGGCCCCACCATCGCGTAATCGATCTTCAGCTGGTGAACGGTGTTGTGCGCGCAAACGGCGACTCTTCGTGCCTCACTTGGGTTTACGGTTGGCGCGAGGGCAGTGATTTGAGCGGTGAGTTCTGCGACGGAGATTTGGTCGGCGGCTGGAAGAGAAGGCGAGCGGGCGGCAGCAGGCAATCTCCCAGGGCGGGGAGCGTTCGTCGCGGCGCAGCCCGCGACCGAAAGCACCAGAAGGAGGCTTGCGAGGTTACGACCGATCATGAGGCTGTGATCTTGGTCCTAAACGGCCAATTCTGGGGATGGCTTTCCTTTGTGACATATCCCTTGTCGCATCCGAGCGTCCGGCGTTTGGTTCACCAGATGAAGCCTTATACTAGGCCGGACGAACGCAAGATCGGAGCTTTGCGGCCGCGGGTGAGTCATATTTCATCTTTAGAAATTCGCGACACTCCGTCACAGCGCGAGCAGGCGAAGATGGAAGTGAGAGCGTCGCGGCGTGCCATCAAAAAATCCGCCCGGCAGCATCTGCGTCAGGAGCTGGCGGCGGAACTTCGGACTGCAGCGCCCGATGCCCCGTCCTAACGAATCATAGTATCGTCTGGTCTAGGCGATCGCGGCGGCCCGCTCTCGATCCAACCAAACTTTACAAACTCCTTTAATGCGCTGCAGGACGTAATAGACCGTCTGGCTGCGCACTCGCACCAGATCCGCCCCGACGACTCTGGTGACAAAGTCACTCGGGAGGTCGATGATTTCGCGCGGGGCGGCGCCATCGAGTCCCTTACACAAGATGGCGGCCATGGCGCGGGTGAGTGTCTGCACTTCGGGACCCAGCGTCATGCGCAGATGCGCTCTTCCCTGCTCATCCACCTGCAAATACACGCCTACGGTGTCGGCGCATTCTTCGTCCTTGCGCACATCTTCGAGGGCGAATTTTTCGCCCTGCCGTGGCTCCTGTTTCCGGGCGGCGTCGGCGTAGGAAACGAGCGTTTCGCGGCGCTCTTCTTCCGGCAGAATATCGAAAAGCTCGATGATCTTATTTAACGATGGTGGGTAGTCACCCATGCCGGAATTTAAGCTTGCCTGATCCTCTTGTCACCGGCGGGAAACGGAGGCGACTAACGTCGCTATCGAGCAGCCGGTCGCGCAGAGCCGTGCGACGCCTCAGTTGACGGGCGAAATCAGCAGCGGATCTCCGCACGCTGGCGCGATCTAAGCTTTTATAAGAGAGAATGGGTCAGCGTTCCTCCTTTTGCGGTGCACTTGCGATTCTGACCGCGGTGGTCATGCAGAGCAGCTTTGCCAGCAGCGACGGCCGCGCGGCCTCTCCCGCAGACGAGGAGCATTTGGCCCGGTTGGAATGCATCATGCCGGACGGTCGGAACGCGCGGGTGAGCTTCCGGCGCGAACCCGATGCCTCCGTCTTGATGGCGGATGATGACAGTGTGACCTGCCCGCTGGTCGAGGGAGACACCACTTTCGTGGTCGCCCTGCCGCAGACGACGATGTTGGAGCGCCTGAGCTTCATCAACGAAAACGCCACCGCGCGCGGCGAACTCCAGATCGCGGTCTCGAACGATCATCTGCCGGCCGCAAGCGACCATTGGGTTCCGGTGGACGGCGCCATCGCCTTCACCCGGAAACGCCTATTCAATCTCTCGCTGGTCGGCGTAGAAGCAAAATACGTCAGGCTCATTTTCCATGTGCAACGTGAGGGCCGCATCGCCGGCTTCGGACTCTATGGCGAGCCGACCGTGGGCAACCTTGAAAGCCCGTTGTTGCAGGCGGTTAACCGCGCTTCCTCCACGGGTTCGACCAGCTTGCTCAGGTTCAATTTTGCTAATCTCTACCTCGATCCGCGCTCAGTTTGTTTCGATATTGACCGCTGCGTGTCGGCCCGCCCCGCGGATGGCGACACGCAATCCGCCTTTTCCCTGGCCCCGACGGAGCCGCGTCCCACTGTGATTGTTGGTTCGCCATAGGGTCCCCGTTGTAACGCGCTGCGAAGAGACGCCAGGGTTTTTCTCATGTGTGACAGTGTTAGCGCGGGTTGTCGGCCGACGGCCCAGCTGCCGGAAAAAAAGCGATCAAAGTTTGATGCTGCAACCTCGCGGTGCTCGAATGGGCGGCTCCTTCTATTCTAATGATTTCAGTCAAGTTGGCAGTCGTGCGTCCCTCTGGAGAATAAGACCGAAGTCGGTCGCAACGCATCCTGTCGTTGCCCTCCCGCGCAACGGCCTCGAACAGATGCTTCCGGCGACCTAATTACGGCACATAATTAGCTCCCAAGCAGACCGCGGCACAGCAGCCGAGCGATGCGGAATCTCACTCGAACTACCTTGCCGTCGCCGACAGCAAAAAAAGACTCTCATGCGAACGAAGATCAGCCTTCGCGGGAAACCGTTGCGGAGGAAATTGCGCATTATCGTGAGCTTGTTACCCGGGCTACGAACGATGCGGTTCGGGATTGGGATATAGCGAACAACACGCTTTCCTGGCCGGAAGGACTTGGAAGTCTTCTCGGCTACGAAGAGGCGACCAAGGCGGATTCGCTCGAGTTTTGGCGGGAGCGCGTCCATCCCGGGGACCGCGGGCGCATTACCGCGCTGCTGCGCGACGCGCTCGAATCTGATTCAGACCGCTGGAGCGGGGAATACCGCTTCCGGCAGGCGGACGGCAGCTATATTCATCTCCTCGAACGCGCGGTTATCTGCCGCAATGCCCAGGGCGCACCGCGCCGGTGGGTCGGCACGCTGATGGATGTGACCGCGCGCAAACAGTTGCAGGATCAAGTGGCGCGCGCCCAGAAAATGGAAGCCTTTGGCCAGCTCGCCGGCGGCGTGGCGCACGATTTCAATAACTCTCTCACCACCATTCTGGGCTACAGCGATCTGATTGTAACCGAAGTCGCGGGTCGCGGGACGGTCGCCAAATACATCAGCGAAATTCGTAGCGCGGCCGGACGCGCCGCATCGCTCAGCCGACAGTTGCTCGCTTTCAGTCGGCGTCAGCCGCTCGAGACCCAGGTGCTGGAGGTGAACAAAGTCCTGCAAAACCTGGAGCGCTCGATCCTGCGTCTGCTCGGAGAAAACATTTCCGTCATCTCCGAACTCCTCGATCACCCGGCCCACATCAAGGTCGATCCCGAGCAGTTTACCCAGATTATTGTGAACCTGGCGGTGAACGCGCGCGACGCCATGCCAAACGGTGGCACCCTCCATCTGAGCACCCGCCTGGTCACGGTGACGGCGCAGCCGTCGGACCCGCTCATGCCCGAGCTCGCCCCGGGCGAGTATGTGCGCATTAGCGTGATCGACGATGGCATCGGGATGGATGACGAAGTCAAAGCACACCTTTTCGAACCGTTCTTTACCACCAAACATGACGGCAAAGGGAGCGGTCTGGGCTTGGCGACCAGCTACGGCATCATCCGTCAAAGCGATGGCCATATTTCGCTAGAAACCGCCGCCGGGAAAGGAACGGCGGTACATCTTTATCTGCCGCTGGCAACGCCGCCCCCGCCGGTGTCGTATCGGAAACCGAAAATCGCCAAGCTTCCCAGCGGCGACGAATCGGTCCTGGTCGTGGAAGACGATCGCAGCGTCCGGCACGTCGCCGTCCGCACCCTGCGCATGCTGGGTTATAATGTGGTTGAGGCGCTCCGCGGTGAGGATGGCAAGCGCCAAATCGCGCATCACAACTTCAACCTCGTCGTCAGCGATATCGTTCTCCCCGACATGAGCGGCGAAGCCTTCGCCGATTGGACGCGGAGTCATAGTCCGCAAACACAGGTGGTGCTCGTTTCCGGTTATCTGCCGGATGGAACCCGCACCCATGAGAGACGCGACATGTTTTTCCTGGCGAAACCGTTCGATCCTGAACAACTCGCTACGACCGTGCGCGCGGCCTTGGACGCCCCGCGGAGCTGAGCCAGGCGGACGCGATTCCGTTTCATTGATCGGGGCGCCGTATCACCGGCATTGCCGCTCTCCTTACGCGGGTGTATGCAGACCGCGTGATCACTCTGGCCGACGTGGAAGCCGCGCGCGAGCGGATCAAGGGCGCCGTCTTTTTCTCGCCCTGCCCGCCGTCGATTCCTCTGAGTGAGCTCACCGGGATGGAGATTTACTGCAAGCTGGACAATCTCCAGCGCACCGGCAGTTTCAAAGAACGCGGGGCCCGCAACGCCCTCGCGCAACTGCCCGACGAACAGAAGCACCTCGGAGTGATTGCCGCGTCGGCTGGAAACCATGCGCAGGCCCTCGCCTATCAGGGGAAACTCCTCGGCATCCCGGCGACGGTGGTGATGCCGAAGCACGCTCCCCTGATCAAAGTCAGCAACTGCCAGAAACTTGGCGCCACTGTGGTGCTGCACGGCAAAGATTTCGGTGAGGCGAAGGCGCGGGCGCACGAGATCGCGCAGGAAAAGGGCCTTGCCTATATCGATGGCTACGATGATCCCGCCATCATCGCGGGGCAGGGAACGGCCGGGCTGGAAATTCTCGAGCAGGTGCCGAATCTCGACGCGGTAGTGGTGCCGGTGGGAGGCGGTGGCCTTCTGGCCGGGGTCGCGCTCGCGATCAAATCAAAAAGGCCCGACGCCAAGATTATCGCGGTGGAGGCGGAAAACGTCGCCAGCTTTTCGGCTGCGCTCAAAGCGGGTCGTCCCGCCCCGATCGAGATGCAGCCGACCCTGGCGGACGGCCTGGCGATTCCGCAGGTTGGTCAAAACGCCTTTGCCATCGCGCGAGATCGCGTCGATCGAATCGTTATCGTCACGGAAGAGCAGATCGCGCTCGCCATCCTGCGCGTGGTCGAACTGGAGAAAGGCGTGGTCGAAGGCGCCGCCGCCACTCCGTTGGCCGCCTGTATGTCAGGCGAGCTGGATGAACTCCGCGGCAAACGCGTTGTCATTCTTCTTTGTGGCGGGAACATCGATCCGAATGTTCTGAGCCGGGTGATCGAGCGGGGACTCGTGGCCGATGGACGCCTCTCCCGGTTCACGGCCATCATTAGCGATCGACCCGGCGGTCTGGCGGATCTCACGACGCAGATCGCCGCTAGCGGGGCGAGCGTGAAACAAGTGGTGCACGACCGCGCTTTCGCCGGGTCCGATGTTTCGGCGGTGCACGTTCTCTGTACGGTGGAGACGCGCAATCGCGAGCACTTGCAGGAGCTGCGGGACAACCTCCGCAGTAACGGCGTCACCACCTACGATTCGCGCTAAGGCCGCGTCGCGCGGCCACGAGAAATGTGGGACAGGGCTGGCCGTCGCGTCAGTTGAAGCGGCGCCGCCATTCCGTAAACTCGGTTGATGGAATCGGCCACTCTCGAGCCCCCGGTTAGCGCCTCCCGGCAAAAGCCTCCCTCGCCGGATTCGGCGCGAAATTCGGTGGTCGCCTCCTTCGTCGAACGCCACATCGGTCCGAGCGAAGCGGAAACTGCCCAAATGCTGGCCGAGATCGGTTTTGAAAATCTCGATGCTTTGATTGATGGAGCGGTCCCGCGGGATATTCGTTTAGACCGCTCGCTCGCCCTCCCCGCTGCTGCTACGGAGACGGAGGCGTTGCACGAGCTGCGCGCTCTGGCGGGAAAAAATCAGGTTCGGCGCTCTTTTATCGGTGCCGGTTATGCCGACACCATCACGCCGGCGGTGATTCAGCGAAACATCCTGGAAAATCCCGGTTGGTATACCGCTTACACCCCGTATCAGGCGGAGATCGCGCAGGGCCGGCTCGAGGCCTTGCTGAATTTTCAAACGATGGTGACGGATCTCACTGGACTGGACGTGGCCAACGCTTCGCTCCTCGATGAAGCCACCGCGGCCGCGGAAGCGATGGCTCTGGCGCACGCTGCCGCTGGTCGCGGCGCACGCCGGCGCTTTTTTGTGGCTGACAATTGTCATCCGCAAACCATCGAAATCGTTCGCACTCGCGCTCAGCCGCTGGGGATCGAGGTCGTCAGCGGGGATTTAGCGACCATTGATTTCAGGGACGAAACCGGGTCGACCGCGGACGGAGCCAAGCCCGCGGATCACTCCTCCTATTTCGGCGCGCTCGTGCAATACCCCGCCAGCGACGGCGCTGTCGTTGATTACTCGCAATTCGTCAGCGAGGCGCACGCCGCCGGGGTGATCGTAATTTTCGCGGCCGACATCCTGGCCCTAACGATTCTTGCACCTCCGGGCGAGATCGGTGCAGACGTCGCCATCGGGACGACGCAGCGCTTCGGGGTGCCGCTCGGCTTCGGCGGACCCCATGCCGGCTTCATGGCGGTGCGCGACCAGTTCAAACGCTTTCTCCCGGGACGCCTCGTCGGTGTCTCGCATGATGCGGAAGGCCGCCCGGCCTATCGGCTGGCGTTACAGACCCGGGAACAGCACATCCGTCGGGACAAAGCCACCAGTAATATCTGCACCGCCCAAGTGCTTCTCGCCGTCATCGCCTCGATGTATGCGGTTTATCATGGGCCGAGCGGTCTTCGCTCCATCGCCCTCCGCGTTCATGAGATGGCGTGTCGCCTGGCCGACGCGCTGACTTTGGCTGGCCACAAGGTGAAACACGCGGAGTTTTTCGATACCGTTTGCATCGAGCTCTCGGATGGAACCTGCGCCGAAGTAATCGCGACAGCGGAGGAGGCCGGCTTCAACCTGCGCGAGCTCGATCACCGAAGCGTGGCAGTGGCTTTGGACGAGACGACCACGGCAGCGGAATTGAAGGCGTTAGCAAAAATCTTTGGCGCAAAAATCGATTTCAGCGAGGAGCGCCCATCTTCCGTTCCCAATCGCCAGTCCGCATTTCTAACGCATCCCGTCTTCAACACCCATCACAGCGAAACGGAGATGTTGCGTTATTTGCGCCGGCTCGAGTCGCGCGATCTTTCGCTTTGCCATTCCATGATCCCGCTCGGCTCCTGCACGATGAAGCTGAATGCGACCGCGGAGATGCTCCCGCTTTCGTGGCCTGAATTTGCACAGCTGCATCCGTTCGCGCCCGCGGTCCAGACGGTCGGCTACCGTGAAATGATTACGCAGTTGGAAAAGTGGCTGGGTGAAATCACCGGATTCGCCGCGGTCTCCGTGCAGCCCAATGCCGGTTCGCAGGGGGAATACGCGGGGTTGCTCGCGATCCGTGCCTATCACGCCTCTCGCGGTGAGAAGGGACGCAATGTCTGCCTGATTCCGCAATCGGCGCACGGCACCAACCCCGCCAGCGCGGTGATGGCAGGGTTCAAAGTGGTTCCGATCGCGACACTAAAAGATGGCGACATCGATCTCGCGGATCTGCGGGCCAAGGCCGACCAGCACGCGGGCGATCTGGCCGCGCTCATGGTCACTTACCCGAGCACGCACGGCGTTTTCGAGACGACCATTCGCGAAATTTGCGAGATCGTGCACGCGCACGGGGGCCAGGTTTACATGGATGGGGCGAACATGAACGCGCAAGTCGGTCTCTGCCGCCCGGGTGACTTCGGGGCCGACGTTTGCCACCTCAATTTGCATAAGACTTTTTGCATCCCGCACGGAGGCGGCGGGCCCGGGGTAGGACCGATCGGGGTCGCGCCACATCTCGTTCCGTTTCTCCCCGGCCTGCCCAGTCTGCAAACGGAAGACGAATCCGCCGGGGCGGTGGCGGCGGCGCCTTACGGTAGCGCCAGCATCCTGACCATTTCGTGGATGTATATTCGGATGATGGGCGCGGATGGTTTGCGGCGAGCGACGCAGATTGCAATTTTGAGCGCGAATTACATCGCGAAACGGCTCGATCCATACTTCCCCATTCTCTTCCGAGGAAAACAAGGCTTGGTCGCGCACGAGTGCATTCTCGATTTACGGTCGTGGAGACGCGCCGGAATCGAAGTGGAAGATATCGCCAAGCGTCTGATGGATTATGGTTTCCATGCGCCCACTGTTTCCTGGCCGGTGCCGGGAACGATGATGGTGGAACCGACTGAGAGCGAGCCGAAGGATGAGCTCGATCGGTTTTGCGATGCGCTGATTTCCATTCATGCGGAAATGACCGCGATCGCTGAGGGCGAGGCGGATCGACAGAACAACCTCTTGAAAAATGCACCGCACACCACCCGGCAGATCGCTGCCGAAAAATGGGATCATCCCTACACGCGTGAGCAGGCGGCATTTCCGCTCGACCGGCTGCGGGAACACAAGTTCTGGCCGAGCGTCGCCCGCATCGACAACGTCTACGGCGACCGCAACCTCTTTTGCAGTTGCGTGCCGATGGAGACCTAGCGGCGCGCCACGGACGGCGCGTTAGCTTTCCGACGCGAGCTGGCGCGTGGCGGTGACGCGTTGCGGCACGAGGCGAATCGCGGTGCCGGCCGTTTCTTCCGCCGGTCCCTCGCCGCCTTCATGATATTCAGCGTCCCCGTTGACCTGCCAGAGATCATAAAGCTTGGTGTTGGCGATGATGTTTTCACTGCACAACATCGCCGTCATCATGGCGTGATCCTGGTTGTTATACTTGTGCATTCCGTTGCGGCCGACGAGATGCAGATTGGGGAAACGCGTCTCCAGTTCATCGCGCACAATCGCCACGTTGGAGGCGTAATGGTCATCGTAAACCGGATAGGCCTTTTTCTGGCGGACGACCGTGCCGTCGAGCACGTCGCCTTCTTCAGCAAGACCGATCTGCACCAGCTCGCGCTTCGCCAACGCGATCAGTTCCTCGTCCTTGGAATCCCATAGGCCGTCGTGCTCGAAACAGAAATATTCGAGTCCGTAGCAGGCTTTATCAGCGTCGGGCACCATCTCGGGCGACCAGCTGCGGAAGTTTTGGATGCGACCAACCTGCACGCTGGGGTCGTGGATGTAGATCCAATTGTCGTCGAAGGCGTCGCGATTCTTCAGGATCAACATCACCGTCAGAAAATCGCGATACTTCAAGGAATTCGCGGCGCGGTGCGCGCGTTCCGAGACCGCAGGCGAAAGGCCATTAATTAATTCGCGCATCGGCGCGGAGGAAATCACGTGCTCGGAACGAAGAGTGTGTTCCATGCCGGCCTCATCCTGGTAGGTCGTTGTCCAAATTCCGTTAGCATCATCGTACTGGCAGCGCGTCACCCGGGAACCCATCGCGATCACTCCGCCGAGCGCTTTGGTCTTTTCCGCGCACGCTTCCCACATCATGCCCGGGCCTTTCCGCGGATACTTGAAGGAATTGATCAGGGTTTTGATTACCTTAGAGCTGTCCTTCGGCTGACGCTGAGGCAAAAGTGCATTCTTGATCGCGCTCCCCAGGGAAAGCCCCTTGATCCGCTGTGCCGCCCAGTCGGCCGAGATCTCCTTGCAACTCATCCCCCAGACTTTCTCGGTGTAACTCTTGAAGAAAGTGTTGAAGAGCCGTTTGCCAAACTGGTTGCTGACCCAGTCCTCGAAATTATCCGGGTTACGAACGGGAAGAAGTTTTGCCTTCAGCCAGGAGAAGACGCACAGGGTCGATTTGAACACACCGAGCTTGGTCAGGGCCTCAAAAGCCTTCAGCGGGTAAGCGAAAAACTTGCCGCCGTAGAAAATGCGCGAGCTGCGCGGACGATTCAGCATGTCGTCGGGCAGGATCTCGGTCCAGAGATCGTTAACTTCCTTCGACTTGGAGAAGAAGCGGTGGCCGCCGATATCGAAATGGAAACCCTGGTAGGTGGCGGTGCGGGAAATGCCGCCGACGTAAACCGGGTCGGCCTCGAGGACGGTGACGCTGACGTCGTTTTTCGCGAGAAGATATGCCGCCGTCAACCCTGCCGGTCCAGCCCCTATGATTGCTACGTTCGTTTTCATGTTCACTTATGCGACCCAGTTACCCCGGGTGAAATTCCAGATAAACCAGCCTTCGAGCGCGAGTCCCGCCGCGCAACTCACCGCGATCGCAGTGACCCCGGCGGCCCGTCCAAGCTGGGAGCGGACGGGAACATTGTGCAAATATTGCAGGAGCGCCAGCACGATCAGCGCGTGCACGCAAAACTCATAACGGAGCATGCTTTCCATCTCGACGCAGGCGACGCCTGAGACGGAGATGAAATAAATCACCGCCGCGACAAAATAGATCGCAATTCGCCGGCCACGACCCGTCTCGGGCTGATGCCGCCGGAGGAGGTCGACGGCGATCAGGACCACGAGCATGATCGCGCCGATAGTCATCGCCATCTGGCTCACCTGCGTTGGGTTAGCCAGGGAAGGGATTAACCAGCGGTAACTCGTGGGTTTAAACACCGCGAGGTAGTCTGGCTCGATTCCCCACCCGGATTGCTGGGTCAGCATATACATATCCCAGCGTCCCCAACGGAACTGGCAATAGACGAAAAAGGAGACGCTGCCGAGCATGGCCATTCCTGAGAGAAGGATTGGAGCGCTATAATTTCGTAGCCAGGCGGAGAAATCTTTTATCCTTCGCCAGCCCAGGCTCCAGAGGCGGGCCACCAGCGGCGCCAGCGCGCACGGCAAGCCGACGATGCGCGTAGCCGACATGGCAAAACCGTGGATGGCAGCAAGGGTGAATGCACCCCGCCTTTGGCTGGCACTCCAGTAAATAAAACCGAGCAGCGCCATAAGAAAAAGCGATTCTGAATACGCCACGATCAGGAAAAAAGCGCCGGGATGAGAGGCAATACTGAGGGCACCAAGAAACTGCGGCAGAGGCGCGATCTGCCACCGCTGGCAGAAAAGGAAAAAGTAGCTCCAGAATCCCCAGGCCGCTGCCTGCGCGACCAAGAGCAGAGCGGTGGAAGCGCTTACTCCCAAAAGAAGGCCAAGCGCATGGGCAAGAAGCGGGTAGGCGGGAAAAAACGCCACGTTCGAGACCTCCATCATTTTGCGCGAGATCGGGGGAACGATCGTCTCGTAGCCGCGGTTCACGATGTTCTCAAACCAGTAGCTATCGTGCTGAACGAGCGATTGATAGCGGTCGGCCGGCGGCATGGGCGGTGCCAGGAGCAACAGCGCCATCCCCAGCTGCAAGAGCGTCACCAGCAAGCCGGCCGAGATGGCGCGCACTCCACCCCATGTACGGGGCAGCGAAAGAGCGGGAGCATGTCCGCCCAGCCAATCTTCGTGCGTGTAAGTTTCGGCAGTGCTCACGGGCCCGGGTTGGACGACACAGCTTGCACTTTATTCGCGATCATACGTGTCGTAACGATCGGTTGATCGGGGTGGCGGTGAACTCGCGCACGGAAGAGACGTTGCGGAAACTAACTGACCTCAACAAGACGCTGGTGTGCGAGATCGAGCACTTTTTCGTCTCTTACAACGACGCCAAAGGAAAACGCTTCAGCCCGGAACGCGCCTGCCAGCTGGTTAGGGCAAGCCTGAATGGAGGTGGGGCAGGAAAGAAGCGTTAATCGACCGGCGCGAGGAGTTCAGTTGCCAGGAAGCTCTCGCTCAATGCCCGCCGGTGACGGTAAATCCTTCGTGGCGCAGGTCCTCCGCCAGGTCTTTTTCCATCTGCGCCGCGGCTTCGTAGGGCATGGGGTTGAGGTGCGCGTACAATTCCGGAAGCAGGCGCACGCCATACTTCTTCACCGTCCAGGCTGATTTGTAGCCGTGACGATGATTTTCGAAACGATGCTCGGGAGGAAGGCCGCTCATCCCGACGTAAACGCACGGTTTTGCCGGGTCTCGCTGTGGGTTGACGCGGAGAACAGAGGGATGTTTTGCGACCGCGCCGTCCAAAAGAATGACGTAAACGTGATGATGGAATCCTTTGCTCCGTACCTCCCTCGCAGTCGCCATCAAAGGCAGTGAACCTTCGCCTTCCGCACGGAGAACGTTGCGTCGGCCTTAGCTCTCGTCGCCCACCAAACCCCGGTAAAGTTCTTCATATTTTTCCGTCGCGCGTGCCCAGGAAAACTCCTGCCTCATCGCTCGCTGCCTTAACGAGTTCCAGCGGTCCGTGTCGGCAAAAATCGCGGTGGCGCGTTTGATCGCGTCCCAGAAAGCGTCGGCGGTGTAGTCGTAGAAAAGGAACCCGTAACCTGAATCCGTCACCGGGTCGTAATCCTGGACGATTTCTCGAATCCCGCCGCCGGCATGTGCCACCGGCAGAGTCCCGTATTGCAAGCTCTGCATCGCGAGGAGGCCGCTCGGTTCAAAGCGCGCGGGAGTGAGCGTGATGTCGGCCCCTGCTTCGATGAGATGTGCCAGGTCTTCATCGTAATCCCGCCGATAAATGAACTTTGCCGGATAGCGGCGTGCAGCCACCGCCAGCGCTGTCTCAAACGCGACCTCGCCTCCGCCGAGAATGATCAGTCGGACATCGTCAGCAAGCAGCCGGTCGAGCAACGGTGTGAGAAGATCGAATCCCTTTTCCGAAACGACGCGCGTGACCACGCTAAAGACGGGACCGCGCGGGCTGGGCGCGAGTTGCAGTTTCTTTAGCAACAGGTCGCGGCATTTTTGTTTGCCCGCCAGATCATCGATCCCGAAAGTCGCGGGCAACAATTTATCCACCACGGGATCCCAACGCGCATGGTCTATCCCGGAGAGAATTCCGCTCATCTTGAAGGAGTTCTCTCGCAGCACCGCCTCGAGGCCTGCTCCCGCGTCCCTTTCCAGAATTTCTTGCCGGTAATGTTCGCTCACCGTCGTCACCCGATCGGCAAAAACGATCCCGCTTTTGAGGAAATTGAGCCGGCCGAAAAATTCGAGGCCGCGCAGGGTAAAATAACGCGAGGGCAAATTGGTCAGGTCAAAATCGAGACCCCAGAAACTGCCCTGCTCGCTAATTCTATGAATCGTTAGGACGGTGCGGAAAGACAGCGCGTGTGCCTCAACGTAAACCGGGACCAGGGCCGCACCCCAATCGTGACAATGCAGAATTTGCGGGACCGGCGTCAACCGGCGCGCCAGCTCGATCGCAGCCTTGGCCAGGAAAACGAAACGCGCGGCGTTGTCTTCGTAAGCGACGCCGCCTTCACCGTAAATCCCGGGGCGGTCGAAGAACGCATCCGCCCGGATAAGAAAAAGCTGCAGGCCGCTCTCCGTCTCACTCTCGAGATATTCGGCCACATGCGTCTCTTCCCCCACACGAAGATCAACCGTCACGCCCGTTTCTCTCGGGTGGAATTCGTCGTTCTCGCGAATCTCGCGATAAAACGGGAGCACCACGCTGACCTGGTGGCCGCGCGCGCGCAATTCTTCCGGCAGCGCGGCGAGCACCTCCATTAGAGCCCCACCGCGATGGAGCGGCGGACCTTCCGCGCTGATCATTAAAACGCTCATGAGGTCAATCTTTCAGCGGGTTCCATCCCGGTATCTCGCCCACGAAAGATTTCTTTCGCATCCGTCGGCTACAGTCTTTCTTGCAACCACGCCAAAGCTTCTTCCCGCGTCTGCAGGGTGCCCTCCAGCTGACGCGTTTCGATTTCGTCCAAGATTTCTTTGAAGCGCGGGCCGGGTGGTAATCCAAGTGCGATCAGATCGTCACCTCGCACCAACGGTTTCGGAATAATCGGTTCATGGGCGAACTCTTCCTGTTTGCTCAAAAGGAATTCATAATTGTCGAGCATGCCGTGGCTGCTGGTGCAATCAACCCGGTGCAGTTCCATTTCCTCCTTGAACGTCGGGCGAGCCATGAAACGCTTTAATTTCGCCAGACGCATGCGAGGGACATCTTTAAAAACCATGTGCTGACGCACCATCTCCGTCGCCTGGTCGATCTCCGCCCGGGAAAAACGCAGCCGGTCCATAATTCGCTCCGTCATCTCCGCGCCCACGCGATCGTGCCCGTTGAAGCGAATCCGGCCCTCAGGGTCGATCTCTGCGGTGACCGGCTTGCCGACATCGTGCAGAATCACGCTCCAAAGCAGGGGCAACGGAACTTGCGGCGGCAGCAGTTCCAGCATGAGACGCGTATGCTGAAAAACGTCTCCTTCCGGATGGAACTGCGGCGGTTGCTGGCAGCCTTTCATCGCTTCCACTTCCGGCAGGATCACGGGCAGAAGTCCACTGGCATCGAGTAAGTCCCAGCCTCGCACTCGCCGGGACGAGAGGAAAATCTTGTTCAGTTCGTCACGAATTCGCTCCGCGCTGATCTGGCCAATAGTGCCGGCGTCCCGTTTCAGCGCGACCCAGGTTTGCTCCGCGATTTCAAAATCAAGAATGGTCGCGAAACGCACCGCGCGCAGCAATCGCAGCCGATCTTCGGCGAAGCGCTGCGCCGGATCGCCAATGGCCCGAATTCGTTTCGCTTCCAAATCGGAACGGCCCTCGACGTAGTCGATGACTTCGTTTGCCACCGGATCGAAAAACATCCCGTTGATGGTGAAGTCGCGCCGACGCGCATCCTCGGCGGCGGATGAAAAATGGACTTCGCTCGGCCGTCGCCCGTCGAGGTAGGCACCGTCGGAGCGAAACGTCGCCACTTCCACCTGCGATTCGTTTTCCAAAACCACGATGACGCCAAAGGCCGCGCCGACCGCGTAGGTTCGACGGAAAATCTTCTGCACTTCCTCCGGTGAAGCGTCGGTTGCGATGTCGAAGTCCTTCGGCATCTCGCCGCGCAGGAGATCACGCACGCAGCCGCCGGCAAAATAAGCGATGTGCCCTTGCGCATGCAGCTCCCGCGCGATCTGCCGCGCGGTCGTTTCCATCTCGGTCATCCGCCGCAATCTGGCACCAGGAGCTGTGGAGTGAAACTGAAGACGGTAGACTGCGAGGTTCGGCGATTAGCTAGCGGGGCACATCTGCGGCGTGGGCGACCGGAGGACCGGATTTGTCGCGCAGTGAGTAGATGATAAAGCAGAACACCGCCACGCAGATGCACGAATCGGCCACGTTAAACGCCGGCCATGGCCTCGCTAAAGGGACATGGAGATTGAAAAGAAGAAAATCGATTACGTGCCCGTGCAGGATGCGGTCGGTGAGATTCCCCAGCACGCCCGCGAGCAGGAGCGCCAGCGAAATATCCCGCAAAGAATCCAGCGGGCGGCGGGGACGAAGCAGCTGCGTCATTACCGCCACCATCGCGACCGCAGACAACGCGATGAAAAAGAGATTATTATTGGCGAAAGAACCGAAGGCCGCCCCGGTATTGGTGAAATGGACAAGCTCGAACCAATCCGGGATGACTGCTTTGGGTGTGTCCAGCGTGATGTGATGGGTTACCCACCGTTTCGTTAGCTGATCGAGGGCGTAGAACGGCAGGGAGAGGAGAAAGATCCACTTCATGGTAGCGGCGACGTTGCAAGCTTTGCACGCCGCTTCTCTGTTGTCATTTTATCCAAGCGACCCGTGCTTCCTAAGCCAACGGGGGCTTTCCTCAAGCTTGCAAATTAGCTGCGCTGGTGTTCATTCCACACTTCGCAGCGAGTGATTAATCGTTGCGCCGTTGGTCCCTGGGTTTCCGTCGCCACGACGCGAAATCGACTCGTCAGGGGTAACCCGGCGCGGAGGAATGCTGATAACAGATTGCCGATGTCAGTTTGGCTGGTGCGCAGCAATGGGCTGTGGCGGGCGCTAAATATTACCCATCGGATACTGTTCCATCGCAGATTGAGACTATGCCAATTCGTTACGGTCGATTTGAAATGCCGAAGACCCTGACCAAGGAGGAAAAGGGATCAACGGAGGTGTACGCCAAGTTTGTCGCGGAGCCTTTTGAAGCGGGCTACGGTCACACCGTAGGTAATTCCCTGCGGCGGGTGCTCCTCTCCTCGCTCGAAGGCGCGGCGATCACCGCGGTGAAAATCACGGGCGCGCAGCACGAGTTCGCCACTCTCCCGGGGGTAGTGGAGGACGTGACGGATATCGTTCTTAACCTCAAGCGGGTGAAACTGAAGGCGGTCGAGCACGAGCCGCGCAACCTGACTTTGAGTATCAATAAAGAGGGCGAGGTCACCGCGGGCGACATCCAGCTCAGCACCGGTTACGAAGTGCTGAATCCCGATCAGATAATCTGCACGCTCGATAAGAAACATAAATTTGATGCCGAGCTCGAAGTGCGCGTCGGCCGCGGTTTTGCTACGGGCGAGGAAAACAAGCGCCCGGATCAGCCGATCGGTCTCATTCCTATCGATTCCATTTTTTCGCCGGTGACGCGCGTAAAATACGCCGTCGAAAACACCCGTGTCGGCCAGCGCACCGATTACGACAAGCTCGTCTTGGAAGTGTGGACGGATGGCCGTCTCACCCCGGACGATGCGCTCCTGCAAGCCTCCGCCATCCTGCGGCATCACCTCGATGTTTTCGTCAATTTCAACGAAGACGTAATCGAGTTCGATGAAACGCCTGCCGGCGTGAGCGAGGAAAACATGAAGCTGAAGAAGCTTCTCAACATGAGCGTGAACGAGATCGAGCTCAGTGTGCGCGCGGCGAACTGCCTCAATAATG
>JBDTXE010000009.1:0-19122 GCA_040006335.1 Verrucomicrobiota bacterium
TCGCTGCAAATCTTTCGACACCTACTCGCCCCTCGGGCCGTTCGTTTACAGCGAGTTCGATGTAAGCGACGTCTCAATCTCTCTCTCGCAGAATGGCGAGGTGAAACAGCGGGCGCGCACCAGCCAGATGATTTATTCCCCCGCCGAAATCGTCGCTTTTGCCAGCCGCCAGCTCACCTTGCTGCCGGGCGACGTCATTTTTACCGGCACCCCGGCGGGCGTGGGACCGATTCAGGAGGGCGATCGATTGGAGGCGCGAATTAGCGATTGGCCCCCACTGCGCACCAATGTGACCAATGCCTGAGGAACAACAGTTTTTAAGCGATCGCGAAAAAATATTTTCGCAAGCTTGCGTTACATCCCTGACTTTAAGATGATTCGATAAGTAATTGCATTGCACTCTTCGCCGGGAAGCGCGCAATGTCACAAAGATGAAAAGTTTTGCTGGACTGTCGGTGCTCTCGTTTGGAATAACGGCGCGGCGCTTTTTCAGCACGGCATACTCCAACTTATGAAAATATTCCTGACCGTCTCTTCGGCTCTTCTCGCAATCAGCTCTCTTGCGCTCGCGCAAACTGCGCCTCCGCCCCCGCCAGCGCCGCCTGGAGCTCCGGTCACCCAGCCCACTGCGGCGGCGCCTGGCGCTCCTGGTGCGCCCGGCATGCCTCCCGCCCCTGCGGCTCCGGGCGCGGCGACCGCTCCCGATCAACTTCCTCCGGCCGGCCAGCCGCTTCCTCCCGGAGCTTCGCCGGGGGCGCCAACCACGACGACAACCGGTGCAACGACCACGACGACTGGAGCGATGCCCGCTCCAGGAACCTCCGTCGCGGCAACTCTGAGCCCGTCGCCTTCACCCACTCCCGCGCCGCAGCCCAAGTCCTGGACCAATTTCCTGCTCGATAAATTCCATCAGGGTGGCCCGATTATGTGGCCTATCTTGATTGTGTCCGTCATTGCGGTGGCGGTCGTTTTGGAGCGCATCTTTTGGTGGCTGGGTCGCTGGATGCGTCGCGATCCGAAACGCATTGAAAAGGTTTTCACAGCGATCGAAACGGGGGATGTGGCCGAAGCCTCCCGCCTGTCGCGCGGCTCGCGTGATCCGGTCCTGCGCATGATGTGGAACGGGCTGAACCACCAGCACGCCTCCTTGCAGGGCGCGCTTCAGGTTGCTGCCGGGATCGAAATCAAGCGCGCCGGACGGTTTTTGGTCGTGATGGACACGCTTGTCACCCTCGCTCCTCTGCTCGGCTTGCTGGGAACCATCACCGGTCTCATGAAGTCGTTCGGTTCTCTTGGAAATGAGGAACTGGCCGTCACGGCGGTGACTGGCGGTATCGCTGAGGCGCTCATCGCGACTGCGTGCGGTCTCGGCATCGCAATTTTTGCGCTGATTCCGTTTAACTTTTTCACTTCCCGAGTGTCTAACCTGGAGTTTGAACTGCAGACGGCTGCGACGAACCTGGAGGTGATGCTGGAATCGAATGCGAAAGCCCGCCGTGAAGTGGAAATGACGACGACACCGGCCTAGCCCTCTCGGGTTCGTACGCTCCGAAATTAAGATATGAAGTTTGGCACTCCAATCCCGCACAAGAAGGCACGAATCGAGATCATTCCTTTGATCGACATCATGTTCTTCCTCTTGGCCAGCTTCATGATGGTGAGTCTGAGCCAGGTGCACATGAAGGGGATGAAGGTGATCCTTCCCACCGGTAAGTCAGGGGAGACGCAACCCAAAAACGAATACATCAGCGTGTCGGTGGACGCTGACGGGAATTCTTACTACGACAAAATCAAAGTCGATTACGATCAGCTGGCTAACCTTCTGCGGGAAGCGCATAACTCCAGCCCCGACGCGAAAGTTTTTGTTCGCGGAGATGCTACGACGGTGCACGGAAATGTTATCCGCGTCTTGGATATCCTCCGTTCGGTGGGCTATTACAAGATCGCGTTCGAGATCCAAAGCGAAGCTCTGAAGGGAATTCCGGGAGGGAGCTAATGGCTGGACCAGGACCTCTGTTGTTTAAAGGATTTCCGCGGTGGCAGATCTGGGCGGCTTTGGGGGGCGCCCTCGCGTTACACGGCGTCGCAGTAGCTCTCGCTTTCCACAAGGAACCGCCGCCGGTGGATATTACAGATATTCCGATGCCGACGATTGAGGCGACGCTGGATCAGCCTCCGGCCGACGAACCCACTCCGCCGCCGGAAGACATCCCTGTCCCGGACGCCCCTCCGCCGCCAGATGTGCAACCGGAGTTCCACGAAGAAACCACTCCACCGCCGAAGCAGACTAAACCTGCTGCTAAAGTGCAGCCGATCAAGGCGCCCCAGGTAGCGGGTCCTCCGCGCCCCGCCGGTCAGATGAATGCATCCGGCGCGAAGGCGGTCGCGATTAGCGCCCCTAGGCCAGAATATCCCTACGAGGCGCGGTCGAGAAAAATTACCGGGAACGGGGTTGCTCTCCTCACGGTGGATGTGGCAAGTGGATCGGTCTCGGACGTTTCGATGGCCCAGAGTACTGGCAATAATATTTTAGATAATTCCGCCATGACTGCGTTCAAGCGTTGGCGTTTTAAGCCGGGCGCCTGTGCACCGAGAGTGCGAATCCCCATCACCTATACTATGAGCGGAGCCTCTTTCTGATGCACCTAGCTTCTCCGCTTCCAAAAAAGCACGCCCGCATCGAGATCATCCCGCTGATCGACATCATGTTCTTCCTCCTGGCAAGTTTTATGATGGTGAGCTTGAGCCAGACTCACATGAAGGGAATCCGGGTGAACCTCCCTGCTCAGGGAGCGTCGGCCAATCCGCTCGATAAGAAAGATCAGGTCAACCTTCGCGTCTCTCCAGGCAATACCGTTTTCTTCGATGGTCAGTTCGTGCAGGACGACGAAGTGCTTCCGCGATTGCAGAATCTGCATAATCAAAACCCCAATATCAAAGTTTCGATCAGCGCTGAACTAATGGCGGTTCATGGCGATGTCATCGCCGTGCTCGACAAGGTTCGTCTCGCCAAAATCGAGAAGGTTGGTTATCAGATTCGGGCGGCCCCACCGGGTCGCTGAGCAGATCGCTCTTTCCCGCCTCACGCACTGCCGTCAGCGTCTTTCAGGAAATCGTGTAAGTGGGCGATGGCTTTGGCGCGATGGCTGAGCCAGTTCTTGGTCGGGCCAGCTAGCTCCGCGAAAGTTCGTTCTTCGCCCATCGGGATGAAAATCGGGTCATAGCCGAAGCCCAAGTTCCCGGATGGACCTTGCGCGATCCTACCTGCGATTTCACCGGTCATCGCAGATACCAGAGCGGCGTGATGCGCCACGGCGATGGCGCAAACAAATCGTGCGGAGCGGTCGTGGACTTTTTGCAGATCGTTTAAGAGTTTCTTCACATTTTCGCTGTCGGTGGCCCCGGTGCCAGCGAAACGCGCCGAGTAAACTCCGGGAGCTCCACCGAGGGCGCTGACCTCGAGACCGGAATCATCGGCAATAACCCACTGTTCCGGAAACATCGTCGAGACCGTAAGGGCCTTGATCCGGGCATTCTCCTCGAAGCTGTTTCCCGTCTCGGCAATTTCTGGTACGCCCGAAACGCTGCTTAAATCGATCACCTCGAACTCAGTTCCCAGGATTTCGGCAAACTCCTGTGTCTTGTGATGATTGCGCGTTGCGAGCAGCAAACGTCTCATCGCACGGGTGTAAACGGGAAGTTGGGCCTGGCATGCGCCCCAAACTTGCAGGTGTCGCTTAAATTCCGCCAAATGCGGAGGCGATCCTTCTGCAGCCAGATTAAACTTTTAGTTTCTTTTCCTGCAATCCTGCGTTCCTCATTCCCTTCCGCATGAGTGAGCGCCGTAATCCCTATCCTTTCGATACGATCGAGCCGAAGTGGCAACGGCGATGGGCGGAACGCAGTTCTTTCCGTGCACCGAATCCCGGGGAGCCTGGCTTCGACCCCGCGAAGCCGAAATTTTACATCCTCGATATGTTTCATTACCCGAGCGGGAGCGGGTTGCATGTGGGGCACCCGGAAGGGTATACCGCCACCGATATTATCGCGCGCTACCGGCGTCTGCGCGGTGACAACGTGCTGCATCCCATGGGTTGGGACGCGTTTGGTTTGCCCGCGGAGCAGTATGCGATCAAGACCGGCCAGCATCCTGCCGTCACTACGCGTGATAATATCGCGAAGTTCAAGGCGCAGTTGCAGCGCATCGGTTTCTCCTACGATTGGGAGCGAGAGATCAGCACGGCTGATCCCGATTTCTATCGCTGGACGCAATGGATTTTTCTTCAGATCTACAACTCGTGGTTTAATCCCGAGACCCAGAGGGCGGAACCGATCGCGACGTTTATCGAGCGAGAGAAGAAGAGAGATGGCGGTGCCTTGGAAGAGGCGATTTACCGCGCGGCCGAGCAGGAGCGCCTGGCTTATGTCGCGGAAGTTCCGGTGAACTGGTGTCCCGACCTGGGAACCGTCCTGGCGAATGAAGAGGTGATCGATGGCAAGAGCGAAGTAGGAGGTTTTCCCGTCGTCCGAAAGCCGATGCGGCAATGGATGTTGCGCATCACAAAATACGCCAGGCGTTTGATCGACGAGCTAGAGAGTCTCGACTGGCCCGCCGGCATTAAGTTGCTTCAGCGCAACTGGATTGGCTGGAGTGAGGGCGCGACGATCAGGTTCTCGGCGGAGGTAGCCGGTTACGATTTCCAAATCCCAGTGTTTACCACGCGCCCGGATACTCTTTACGGCGCCACTTTTCTCGTCCTCTCGCCGGAGCATCCGTGGGTTGATTCTTTGGCGGGCGCGAAGGAAAAGCTCGCGGTCTCCAATTACCGGGATCAAATCGCATCAAAGTCCGATCTCGACCGGACCGATCTTGCGAAAGACAAAACGGGTGTGTTCACCGGCGCTTCCGCCACGAATCCGATCAACGGCGAGAAAATTCCAATCTGGATCGCGGATTACGTTCTAATGGGCTACGGCACCGGCGCGATCATGGGTGTGCCGGGCCACGACGAGCGGGACTTAGAGTTCGCGCGCAAGTTCGACCTCAAAGTCGTGCCGGTGGTGCAGGTGGCAGCGAAGACCGCTGAGGAGTCGATCGGATCGACCGAAGAAGGCATCGCGGTGAACTCGCCGGTGATTGACGGATTACAGACGCCGCAAGCAAAACGGAAGATCGTGGCCTGGCTGGAAGAGAATGGCCGCGGTCACTTGGATGTCCGCTACAAATTGCGGGACTGGCTTTTTTCCCGGCAGCGCTACTGGGGCGAACCGTTCCCAATTGTCTGGCAGGACGGGCAGCATCACGCCTTGGAAGAGAGCGAACTGCCGTTGGTTCCCCCTAAGCTGGAGGATTACAAACCGACGGGGACGGGTGAGCCTCCGCTGGCAAAAGCGAAAGATTGGATTCGCTACTCCGAAAAGGCGACGCGTGAAACCAATACCATGCCGCAGTGGGCTGGGTCCTGCTGGTATTACCTGCGTTTTTGCGACCCGCGGAACGAGTCACGTTTCGTTAGCGAAAGCGCAGAGCGCTATTGGATGGGTGGTCCAAAGGCGGGGGGCGTGGATCTTTACGTCGGCGGGACGGAGCACGCGGTGCTCCATCTCCTTTACGCCCGCTTTTGGCACAAGGTGCTGTTTGATCTCGGACATCTTTCGAAGGCGGAACCGTTCCAGCGGCTGGTGAACCAGGGAATGATTCTGGGAGAAGACAATCGCAAGATGTCGAAGCGCTGGGGGAACGTCATCGATCCGCTGGACGTGATCGCGGACTACGGCGCGGACGCGTTGCGCTGCTATGAAATGTTCATGGGCCCGCTCGAGCAGATGAAACCATGGAGCATGCGCGGCGTGGAGGGGGTGGCGCGCTTTCTTGCGCGCGTCTGGCGTTTGATTCTGGATGAAAACCAGGAGGGCGATTGGGAATTATCGCCGCGCTTGCAAACGACTTCTTTGGAAAAAGCGCAGCTTAGGGTCATGCATGCAACCCTCAAAAAGGTAACGGAAGACATCGAGTCGCTCTCCTTCAATACCGCGATCTCGCAGATGATGGTCTTTGTGAACGCGTTCACCAACACCTCCATTGTGCCCGTTGGGGCCATTCGGGACTTTCTCATCGTGCTCAATCCTTTTGCGCCTCATCTGACCTCGGAACTTTGGGAGCGAATCGCGGCGCGGTTTGATCTTGGAACGAAAGACGTGGCGGAGCAGACCTGGCCCGTGTGGGACGAACAATATCTGGTCGAAGATGAGGTGGAAATCGCTCTGCAGGTGAATGGTAAGGTGCGGGACCGCATCCGTGTTTCCGCGACGGCTACCGAGCAGGAATTACAGGAAATCGCTCTGGCGAATGCGCGTCTGCAGGAATTCGTCGCGGGCAAAACCATTCGCCGCGTGGTCGCCATCCCAAAGAAGCTTGTGAATGTCGTGACCGGCACGTAAGAGAAGTAGTAGAGCAGCGTTCCCTCCTATCCTCGGTGGAGAGATTACAAAAAAAAGCAAATATGTGGAAAGAATTCAAAGAGTTTGCGGTCAAAGGTAATGCGCTCGATTTGGCGGTTGGCGTCATCATTGGGGCGGCGTTCGGAGGCGTGATCGCTTCCCTCGTAAAAGACATCATCATGCCGCCTCTGGGACTGCTTACGGGCGGGTTGGATTTTTCGAATCAGTTCGTCGTGCTCAAAGCTGCGCCGAATGGTGCGACCTTCGCCACCGCCGCCGATGCGGCCAAAGCCGGCGCCATCACTTGGAATTACGGGAATTTCTTCACGCTTTTGTTGAATTTTCTGATCGTCGCGCTCGCGATCTTCATGATTGTGAAAGCGGCCAACAAGATGAAGCAGCCGGCAACGCCGACGGAAAAAGTTTCCAAGGACTGTCCGGCGTGCACCATGACCATTCCGATCAAAGCGATGCGTTGCCCCGAGTGCACGACGGAGCTGAGCGGAGAGGGTGTGACGCGGTTTTAGGCTGCTGACTCTCGCGGTTCCAGGCTGAGAATGCGATGTGGGGTGCAGACCCAGATACGCGCTTCCTCGCCGGTCTCCCATACGGTCCCGGCGGCCCAGGACGAGAAAGCAGGCAGGATCCAGCAGTGAGCTTCCTGGACGAATGCAGGAAATTTTAAATGAAGCCCGGCGCCGTCACGGAGCATGGCCGCGGGGTGAAAGTGCCCCACGATGCTAATCCGGCCGGCGGTGTCGCGATGGCAATTGCCATGATGAAATTCGAACTCCGGAGTGCTGAAGGAATCGACCAGAGGAATGCAGCTGCGCAGTTTTCGATCATGATTGCCGGCGATGGCAATGACTTCACACTGCGCGGCGACTCGAGAAAGCAGCGCGCGCAGCACTTCGGTCGCGGCCTGGTCGTGAACGAGGTCACCAACGATGATAAGACGCTCTGGTTTGTAATCGGCCAATAAATGCGACAACCGCTCCATGGCTGATTTCATCCCCCAAAACGGCACGAGGCGGCCAGCCGCGCGCTGACTCAACTCGAACCCGAAGTGCAGGTCCGCCAGCGCCAGCCAGTTTTCCCGTCGATGGAAGAGAGCCAAACGACCATCTAGAAAAATGTCTTGGGCGATCTCAACTCGCGGCGGAACGGGTAACGACATGGGGTTTTCTCGCACAATTATCGCTTGTCAGTAGGTGCGGCAAGAGGGTATTCACCGCGAAGCATGCAAGGGGCCGCTCTTCTGAGACTTACGTTAGCTACGCTTGTCTCCACGATTCTCGTGAGCTGCGCCACACCGCCAAGCGCGACACATCCAACATCAGCGTCCGCGCCGCGCCGCATGCACGTGCGGACTACCGCTTACTGTCAGCATGAGGATGGTGGGGTGACTGTTAACGCAATCGGCAGCCTTCTCTCGGGACACCGTGTGCGTAGTGCCGCCGCGGATTGGTCGCGCTTCCCGCTCGGGACGCGCTTTCGTTTGGTCAAGACCGGTGAAGAATACGAGATCGACGACTACGGCTGGGCGCTGGTCGGAACGAATACCATCGACCTGTATAAGAGTTCACGCCTGGAGATGCGCCGGTGGGGCGTTCGGCATGTGGACATTGATATCCTGGGCTGGGGCTCCGATGAGCGCAGTCTCAAAGTGTTGCGGCCGCGGGCGAAGTACGCTCGAGTCCGACGGATGGTCGCGGCATTGCAGAATAAAATAAAACTAACCGAAGCCGAACAACGCTTCTGATTGAGGCGCGAGCCTTCATTTTTTTCCGCGTGAAAATCCTTGTCGTGGGCGGTGCAGGTTACATTGGCAGTATCTGCGCCGAGCTACTCCTCAATGAGGGTCATGAAGCCATCATTCTTGATAATCTCAGTGAAGGACATCGGGCCGCGGTCGATCCGCGCGCACACTTTATCGAGGGAGATCTTAAGGATCGAGAGCAAACGGCGGAAACACTTTCGCGCCTGCGTCCGGACGCAGTCATGCATTTTGCCGCGAACGCCCTCGTGGGTGAATCGATGGAGAATCCATCGAAGTATTTTCGCAACAACATCAGCAACGGCATAAATCTGCTTGATGCCATGCTCGCGGCAGATTGTCGCCGCCTGGTTTTTTCCTCGACCTGCGCCACCTTCGGACCGCCCGAGAAAGTTCCGATCGACGAATCAACGCCGCAGCGTCCGATCAATCCCTACGGCGAATCGAAGCTGGCTTTTGAAAAAGTGCTGCGATGGTATGACGAGATCCATCAGCTTCGTTTTGTTGCGCTTCGTTACTTCAACGCCGCCGGAGCTTCGGAAAATTTTGGTGAAGATCACCGCTGTGAAACGCACCTTATTCCAAATGTGCTCAAGGTAGCTCTGGGAAAGAAGCAGGAGGTGGAAGTTTACGGCACGGACTATGAGACGCCGGACGGCACCTGTATCCGCGACTACATTCACATTCTTGATCTTTCCCGCGCGCACATTCTGGCTCTCCGTTCGGGAACGAGTGCGTTCTACAATCTGGGGACTGGCGGAGGCACCAGCGTGCAGGAAGTGATCGAGAGCTGTCGCCGCATTACCGGTCGCCGAATTGCGGTGGTGGAGAGGAAGCGTCGGCCGGGCGATCCCCCTCGCTTAATCGCGGCTTCAGCCAAGATCAAAGCCGAACTTGGCTGGAGCCCCGACTTTGAGAACATCGACGCCATCATCGAAAGCGCTTGGAAGTGGCACCTAAAGTTTCCGTCCGGTTATGGCGACTAGCTTTGCGACCTGCCAGCGTGCGCTGGCCTTAAAAAAAACGCCCACTGGCGAACCAGCGGGCGTTGAATTTCCTAATGGGATTTAGCAGTTAGGGATTAGTGGTCGTCGTTGTCGTCGTCGTCTTCTCCGTTACTTCGGTAACGGGTTTGCTCAGACGAACCTTCTTCACCACGATCCGATCACCAGTCTTCACGTACTCAACCGTCGCCGGCATGTCGGGACGGATGTCTGTCCACGCCACCGTCTGACCGCTCGGGTCGACGACAACGGTGTCGGGGCTGTAGTAATAACGTGCTGGCTCGGCCGTGCCGCTGCGGAACTGGAAGTTATCACTGCCAGGAGCCGCACTGAAGGAGCCCGTGCTGGTGGTGAGGCCGACACCCACTGG
The DNA here is from genome assembly GCA_040006335.1 of Verrucomicrobiota bacterium. Taxonomy (GTDB): domain Bacteria; phylum Verrucomicrobiota; class Verrucomicrobiia; order Chthoniobacterales; family UBA10450; genus AV69. Next base: position 9,593 of record JBDTXE010000009.1, read on the forward strand.
GCCGACATTGGCGCCCACCGAAGTGGTCGTCTGCGCCATGGCCGCACCGGCCACGAGCGCGCAAGCGGCGCTCATGGCCACGAATTTCGCTAATTTGTTGTCTTTCATGTTTGTCCTTTGGTTTGGTTAACGGATGCTCTCCGTTGTGCCTGTTTCCGACTGCCCTCAGCCGGAATCTATTCAGCAATGCATCGGAAAAGGCCGCTGCACTGGTAGCGGCGGCCGACTCCCTGTTCGAGCAGACACTGTGCCTTAAATGCAAGCTTTACCTGGTTTTCGTGATTTTCTGCCGGAGGCGTGTGCCCGCCGCAATTACATCTTCGCGACCTGGCGCGAGGTGATGCGACGCTACGGTTTCCTGGAATGGGATGGGCCGGTGCTCGAGCCCACGGAGCTTTACCGCAAGAAGAGCGGCAATGAGATCGTCGGCCAGCTTTTTAACTTCACCGACAAAGGGGATCGCGCGGTGGCGATGCGCCCGGAATTAACTCCTACCCTGGCGCGGGTGATCGCAGCTAACGAACGACAGTTCAAGAAGCCGATAAAGTGGTTTTCCATTCCACAATGTTTCCGCTACGAGAAACAACAGCGCGGACGGCTCCGGGAGCATTTCCAGCTCAATTGCGATCTCATCGGCGAAGCAGGAGTGGAGGCCGACATCGAGTTGATTGCGTTATGCATTGATCTTTTGCGCGCCTTCGGTTTCGCGCGCGATGACATTGTGGTGCGGATTAGCGACCGTGAATTTTGGACGGAGTTCCTGGAGGCGCGCGACGTTCCTCCGGAGCAATGGCCGCAAATGCTTCAGGCCATCGATAAGTCCGAGCGGGAACCGCGCGAGCGCACCGCCGAAAATCTGGGTCGAATCGCGGATGCCGTTTTTCAGACTTTCGCGGAGGGGGGCACTAGCGCCCGCCTGCAGTCGTTGATGCAAGGGCTGGCGGCTCGCGGCCTGAAGGAGTTTGCGACGATCGATCTCAAGATCGTGCGCGGCCTCGCCTACTACACCGGGGTTGTTTTCGAGGCGTTCGATCGCAAGGGAAAGTTTCGCGCGCTCGCTGGTGGCGGTCGTTACGACAATCTGATCGGCCAGCTGAGCGATGGGGCTGCATCGCTTCCGGCAGTCGGCTTCGCGATGGGAGATGTGGTTTTGGGCGACCTGGTTGATGAGACGGCGGCAGCGAGTGCGCAACTGGCCGCGGCTTTGCAAACCTCGCCCGCCGATATTTTCGTTATCATCGCAAAAGAAGACCGGCGAACGGATGCATTGCGCGTCGTGCAGGAGCTGCGAGAGGCCGGTTGGGGTGCAGATTATCCACTCGTCGCCGCGAAGGTCGGGCGCCAGTTTCAAACCGCGCAGCAACTTGGTGCCCGCGCCGCGCTTGTTTTTGGCGATGAATGGCCGCAGGTCGCGGTCAAGAACCTCGAGAACGGGCAGCAGCAACTAGTGCCAAAGGAAGACATCCTTGCGCATCTCGCAGGGCTTCCGATTCTGTCTCCCCGCGCGAGACGCAGTCAGGTCGAAAGACCTCTCGAAGAAAGCTGAAGGTTAAGTTTGTCACTTCGTTAGCGATTGAACATGTACCGTACTCATCATTGCAACGAACTTCGGAGCGTTGATATCGGGCGCGTCGTACGACTGGCCGGCTGGGTGCATGTTCGACGTGATCACGGCGGCGTCATCTTCATTGATCTGCGTGACCGTGAGGGGCTCACTCAGGTTGTTTTCCGCCCGGAGGAAAACGCGGCGGCGGCGAAACAGGCGCACAGCTTGCGGACGGAAGATGTCATCCAGGTTACTGGGAAAGTCGCGCCCCGCATCGCCGGAACGGTAAATCCGAAGTTGCCGACGGGCGAGATTGAAGTGTTGCCGGATGAACTGCATCTGCTCAATCACGCCGAAAATCTTCCGTTCCAACTCGACGCTGATCTAAGCAATGAGGACCTGGAATTAACCTACCGCTACTTTGACCTGCGCCGGCCGCGGCTCGCCCAGAATTTGCGTATTCGTCATCGCGCGACCAAGGCGACGCGCGATTATCTCGATGGCCAGGGATTTCTGGAAATTGAAACCCCGATTCTGAGTAAGAGCACGCCGGAGGGCGCGCGCGACTTCCTCGTTCCAAGCCGGCTTGCCCCCGGAAAGTTCTACGCGCTGCCGCAGGCTCCGCAGCAATACAAGCAGCTGCTGATGGTGGCAGGGGTGGAGAAATATTTTCAAATCGCGCGCGCTTTTCGCGACGAAGACCTGCGCGCGGACCGGCAACCGGAGTTTACCCAGATCGATATCGAAGCTTCCTTCGTCGATCCTAACGATATCTATTCTTTAACGGAAGGGATGCTCGCGGCTATCTTCCGAACCGCGCGCGCAATTGAAGTCAGGCTGCCATTCCCCCGCCTTACCTATCGTGAAGCGGTCGATACTTTCGGCAGCGATAAGCCCGACCGCCGTTTTGGGATGCGCCTGATCGATCTCGGGGATGTGTTTCGTGGCAGCGCCTTCAAAATGTTCCGCGGCGCGATTGACAGTAGCGGGGTGGTGAAGGCGATTAATGCCAGGGGTTTTGCTGGGATCACGATTGGCCAGGTGGACGAGTTGACGGCCATGGCCAAGCAATACGGCGCGAAGGGCCTGGCCTTCATCAAGGTAGAGAACGGCGAATGGAAATCGCCCATCGTAAAATTTTTTACCGACCAGGAGAAACAGGAACTCCAGCACCAACTCGAGATGGAGGAAGGCGACTGTATTTTCTTCGCCGCCGACAAATGGGAGGTCGCGACCGAAGTGCTGGGGCGAATCCGATTGCGCGTAGCGGAAATTCAGCACCTCACGGCTGCCTCACAGGAGCTGGACTTCCTCTGGGTCACCGATTTCCCGCTGCTGCAATGGAGCGCCGAAGAAAATAAGTGGAACGCGGTGCATCATCCCTTCACCCGGCCTAAGGCGGAAGATTTGCCGCTGTTGGAGGAGAAGCGTTATGGCGAGACGCGCGCGGACGCTTACGACGTCGTCCTCAATGGGGTGGAGATCGGAGGAGGGAGCATTCGCATTCATGAACCGGAATTGCAGGCCAGGATGTTCTCCATTCTCGGGATCACCGCCGAAGAACAGCAGGCGAAATTCGGCCATCTTCTCCGCGCCTTTCGTCTCGGAGCGCCGCCTCACGGAGGCATTGCGCTCGGACTCGACCGCCTTGTCATGCTGCTTTGCGGCGAGAAATCGATTCGAGAAGTGATCGCGTTTCCAAAAAACAATCGCGGCCAGGATTTAATGTCGCAATCGCCCGCGGAGGTGGATCAGCGCCAGTTGCGGGAGCTGGGTCTGAGTCTGGCGGAACGAAAATAGACTAGCCCGCGGGAGCGAAAGCATCCGGCGGTGGCGCCGTCGCGCGCTGGCTTCGAAAGAGCACGGCGACCGAAAACGTGACGATACTCCCGAAGCAGATCCACCACGGGAATTCCAGAACCGGCAGCCAGTCGGGTTGCGTGTAAAGTTGGCCGCCGAAAATCTTCGCCAAGGCGTTAGGTAATCCGCTCAGCACCGCGACGACGAGAAACCCGAGAATCATCGCAAGGATGTTTCCCCTATCGTTGCCGCGAGTCTTCGTCAGCATCCCTGTAAGAAACACCCCCAGGACAGAGCCGTAGGTGTAACCGAAAATGCTTAGGACAATCGGGATGATGCGGGTTTTCGGATAAACAATGACGAGATAGGCCGTGGTCGAAGCTACTAGTATCATCAGAATCGAAAAGCCGACCGTCGCCCAGCGCACGGCGCGCAGACTTTCGTCGTCATCCGCAGCAGGGCGGAGGTAGGTCACATACCAGTCGCGGGTGAAGCTGGTAGCGAGCGCGTTCAGCGCGGTGCTGAGTGATCCCATGGCCGTGGCAAAAATGCCGGCAAGGAGTAACCCGCGCAGGCCGACCGGCATTTGATAGAGGATGAAATGACAGAAAGTTTCGTTCGGCGTTTTGGACAGGGTGGGGTCCGGATGCACTTGGTAATACACCCAGAGCAGCACGCCGATGCTGAGAAAGGTGAATGCGATCGGGATATCAGCCAGTCCGGAAAGAATGAGTGAACGGCGGCTGCGCCGGATATCGGGTGCCGTCAACATGCGCTGGACCATATCCTGATCGGTCCCGTGGGTGGACATGGTCATGAAGGTGGACCCAATGAGTCCGGCAAAGATGGTGTATTCCACCGCAAACATTCCGGCGATTTTCTTCCAACCGTGTTCCGCCGGATTAAGTCCGGTGCTGATAAGATCGGACGCATGGAAAGCGCCGCGTCGCTGCACAATTTCATTCCAGCCACCCGGAATCGCGCAGTAGAGCAGCGCGAGCGCAGCCAGGGCACTCCCGATCATGATCGACGCTTGAATCACGTCGGTCCAAATGACCGCCTTGATGCCGCCAAGCGTGGTGTAGACCGCTGTCAGGAGAACGATCGCGACAATCGCTCCCACGTAAATCCAGAGCGTTTGCGTTTGCGTCGGGCGCACCCCGCGGATCATCTCGTAGGCTAGGGCCAACGCAATTGCGGCGACATAAAGGCGTGCGCCCGAGGCCAGCAGGCGGGTGAAGAGGAAGACGGCGGAGGCGGCATTCTTTGTCGCCACCCCGAAACGGATGGTGAGATATTCATAGATGGAGAAGACGCGATAGTCGTAATACGGTTTAATGAAAATGTAGGAGACGAGGATGCGCGCGATGATGGTGCCAAAGGCAAGTTGGAGGTAGGTGTAATTACGGAGGGTGAAGCCTTCGCCCGGGGTGCCGAAAAACGTTCCGGCGCTTGTTTCCGCGGCGATGAGTGAGGCCAGCACGGCCCACCATGGAATCTGGCGACCACCGAGGGCAAAGTCCTCCAGGTTACGCTCCCGCCGACCCATGCGCAGGCCGATGAAAATAATAATGGCGAAGTAGGCGACGAGGACCAGCGTGTCGATGCCGAGGCGGAGATCCATCGCGGTGAGTTAAGCCACAGAGAAGAGAGATGCACAGAGATTTTCCTCTTCGATCTTCCGAACGCCGTGTTCGTGCTACTCTGCGACGGGATGCAGGCGAACAGACTTGCGGAAATTTTCGCGCCGGATTTTGATTTGGAGAAAACGCTCAATTCCGGCCAGGTTTTTCATTGGGAGAAATACCAAGCCGGCTTCGCTGGGACGATCGCTTCTCTCTCGATCCTGGTGGAACAATCTGGGGAGATTTTGAAAATTCGATGCGGCCAGCGGCTTGGAGTCGCGAAAAATCTCTCCACGATCGTTGCGCACTATTTTGCCCTGGATCACCCGCTGGCAAAAATCTGCGCCTCTTTTCCCAATGATGCCGCGATGGACGGCGCACGTGCTTTCTGTTGCGGCCTGCGGCTAATCCGACAGCCGGTTTGGGAATGCCTTGCCACTTTTATCTGCTCCTCGATGAAACAGGTGGCGCACATTCGACAAATCTCACTGAACCTACGCTGCCGTTTCGGCCGTGCTCGCCCGTTATTCACCACTCACATCTATGATTTCCCTTCGGCGCGGCGGTTAGCGCAGGAAACGGAAGTCGCGCTACGACAGTGCGGACTTGGTTATCGGGCAAAGAATTTATTGGCCACGGCGCGACTCGTGGCTGACGGCGACGCAAAACTCGAAGCGTGGCGATGTCTTCCGGATGAGGAACTGCGAAGTCATTTGTGTGCCTTGCCGGGGGTGGGACCCAAGGTGGCGAATTGTGCGATGCTCTTTGCCTACGAACGAATCACCGCGTTCCCAATCGATGTTTGGATTGAGCGCGTGCTGAGGCAGAGTTATTTCCAAGGAAAGAAACGACCGACCGCAACCGCTTTGGCGCGATTCGCCGGGGAGTATTTTGGTCCACACGGGGGATACGCCCAACAATATCTCTTTCATCACGCCCGTTCGACCAACCGGCGGGGGAAGAAAGCAAATCTTGGGGAAACCAACCGGAGGAGAAGCCTTCCGCAGGATGACATGCGGGCCGGCGCGCAGTAAGTTTCTCGCGGATGAAGGCTAAGGCCTACGCAACGCTTCTCCTCGCCTTGAGCAATTTACGGGTTTCCATCTGATGCGCATGACGCGAGAACGGCGAACAGTTTTGCTGGCGGTGCTGGCGTCGCTCCTATTGCATCTGGTCGTCGGTATCTCCCTCGCTTCCTATAACGAAAGACGGCAGCCTGCCCTTCCGCTAGAGGAACAGCCGCCAGAACTAACGATGGTCGATCTCGCTCCCACGCCTCCTCCTCTGCCGGTGGTGCCGAAAAATGCTCCGTTCATCGATACGCCGGACAGTCGTCAAACAAAGGAGGAGCCAATAGAGAAAACGTTCGAATCGAACGCGAACTCGGTTGCCGCCACGCAGGTGCCCGCTACGGGTGACGCGCCGGTGCCGACACAGGACGGCAAGAACCTTCCCGGCATTGATTTGGAAACACAACGGCGGGCCTTGGGCAAACCGGAAGCTCAACCTGCTCCGCAACCGACGCCGAGCGCTTCCTCGCAGACACCGACTCCTCGTGCGACGGCAGAGCCAAGTGAAACCCCCGAACCGGAACAGCTGGCGATGCTGCGCCCGACCCCGCCACCACCGCTGCAAATGCCGGAGCAGCCCATGCCATCCCTTGCACCCGAGATGTCGACGCCGGAGCCCGCTGTGCGCCCGACGATTAACCCGACACCTTCCTCCGCCTACCGTCCCGAACAAATCCCGACGCGAATGACGGGCAGCATTTCAAATCGAGGCGTAGCGTCGGTGAATGCACTCGGCACACCATTGGGTCGTTACAGTAAGAGCCTGCACGATGCGGTAGGTTCCCGTTGGTATATGTACGTGGAAAAGCAACGAGATTTGATCAGCATCGGCACGGTTCGTCTGCACTTTTCCGTTGACCGGAGAGGCCGGGTGACGAACCTCAGGCTAGTCTCTAATACCTCGAACGAATCGTTTGCCGGCGTTTGTCTGCAATCGTTGCAAGAGGTCAAGCTGCCGCCGCTTCCGCAGGAAGTGGTGGACGCCCTGCCGCCGGAAGGTTTGGACGAGGATCTGAGTTTCACACTTTATCAAAACTAATGCATTTGTTTCTTGGTAACGCTTTCACGGACGTCTTAACCTTTCTGCAGCGCGGCGGCGTTTTTATGTGGCCGCTCCTGATCTGTTCGATTGTGGCCGTAACCACGATCATCCTGCGGACGATCGCGTTGCGGGAAAGAAATGTTATGCCACTCGTGATCGAGAGTGAGATCGAGCGATTGGCTCCCGGCGGCAACCCTGAGCGTCTGTCGCGGATCGTGGAACACGACGCCTCTTCGCTCGCGCGCATCGTGCGAGTGGCCTTGCAGCATTTGCGGGCGCCTCGCGCGGAGAATGTGGAAGCGGTCCAGACACGTGCGCGCCACGAGATGGTGAATCTGGAAAAGGGATTGATCGCGCTTGAGGTCATCGTCGGGATCGCGCCCCTGCTGGGGTTGATCGGTGCCGTTTCCGGTCTGGTGCACGTTTTCTCGTCGCTTGGTCTCAGTAGTGGCGCTTCCGACACGCGGCTCATCGCGGGGGGGATCGCGGAGGCGCTGAACGCCACTGTCTTCGGACTCTCGATCGCGGTGCCGACCCTGATTGCCTTCAGTTATTTTTCCAAGCGCGTGGAGGTCATGTCGGTGGAAATGGAAACGCTCGTGGTGGAGCTAATCGCCAAGTGTTATTACGGGCGGGGCGGGCAGGAACTTCCCGCGCAGCGCACCTCCACCGGCACGCGCGTGATCGCGAGCACGACGTAGCAGAATCTCTCGCCTCCGATGCAGTTCGCCGTTCGCAAGCGCCGCGCTCCTTCGATCATTATTGTCTCGTTAGTGGATATCCTAACGATTCTGCTGATCTTTTTCGTGGTCTCGACCACCTTCAAAAAAGACCAGCCCGAAGTGCAGATCAATCTGCCTGACTCCAAGACCGCGAACAACGCGCCCGCGGAACTCGATCACGCCGTCGTCAGCGTGGACGAACAGGACGGAATAAAGCTCGATGGCCGGGCACTCGACGTCGAGCAACTACAACAAGCCATCAATGATCTGCCCGCGACGAGAAAGAAGTCGGTCGCTCTACAGGCGGACCGCAAAGCTTCTTTTGGAACCATCGTCAAAGTCATGGACGCGCTGAAGCTGGCGGGGGTCCAGAAGCTGCCAGCATTTACTCGCCCGGAAAAGTGAAGCTAACGATTCGTAAATACGGCGATCCGGTGCTCCGCAGTAAGGGGCGGCGGGTGAGTGCGATCGGGCCGGCCCTCAGCACCCTCGCGCAGAACATGCTGGAAACGATGCGCGCCGTGAATGGCGTCGGCTTGGCCGCGCAGCAGGTGGGCGAAGCCTTGCAACTCACCGTCATTGACATTTCTCAGGTGGAGGATCGTCCCAGCACGATGGCGTTGAATGGACGGCAGGTGGATCCGAGCGAGCAAATGCCGCTTTTCCTTCTCAACCCCGAAATCGAAATCGGACCGGAACGCGAAGTCGCTACCGAAGGTTGTCTTAGTTTTCCCGAAATTTCGGCGGAGGTCGAGCGTTCCGCCTGGGCGAAGGTGCGCGGGCAGGTGCTGGGAGGCGAAAGGGTTGAAATCGAAGCCACCGGTCTGCTGGCGCGCGCGTTGCAGCACGAGATAGATCATCTCAATGGTATTCTTTTTATCGATCGCATGAGTTCGGCCGCAAAGGCGAGCCTGGCGAGTCGCCTCAAGCGGTTGCAGAAGGAAACGCAGCGAGGCGATTAGTCCTCGCGCGCACGAGAGCCCGCCTAACAAGCAACACGGCTTTAGGATTACGCGCCCGGTCAGAGCGCCTTGTAGTCCACCGTGATGGTGCGGAAGGTGTGCGGTGGTTTTTCGGCGGAGAAGTAGAAGAGCTCCAGCATCGTCGCACCGACCATCCATTGGTATCCGACGAGCGTCTGCAGCACGTCCGTGTCGGTATCACGAGAGCGTGAGACGAGTTTGCCCACTCCGTATTTGCTGTCGAAGTAGCGTCGCACCGTTCCCATCTGCTCGTTGTAACGTTCGATCGACCAGTCGGGGTATTCGTATTGCAACTCCACCTCGATCAACTTGTCCTCGCGAAAATTGAAGAGCGTTCGCTGTAATCCGGGATGCACGAGACCTTCTACCGTCCAGATCCCGCGATTATTTTCCTGTTTGCGGTCAGTGATGCGCGCCTTGGCGCCGTTGAGCACTGACTCCACCCGCATGCTCGAGTCGCCCCAACGGAAGCCGAAGGGCGGCAGCAAATCACTCAGTGCCCGCGCCTGTTGCGCATAGAAGAGGGTGAGCAAGGCGACAAAGAGGAATGTCGCCATCCTAGAAATTTTCTGCCCAGAAGACTTTGTCGCTGTGCAGTAACAAAGTCTTCCTAATGTAATAGAGGGTTTCGGGGCAGAGTCCACGGGTTCGAACGAGCGGCTATTCTGCCTGAAACAGAGATTTTGCGCAGCAAAATAGCGTGCGAGGAAGAGCTGCGCGACACGCGCTGCCTTCCGGTCGG
>JBDTXE010000010.1:0-19109 GCA_040006335.1 Verrucomicrobiota bacterium
CGCGCCAATCCGACGGCGGTAGAGGAAAAGCGTCCCGAAAAATGCCGTGCTCGAAGCCGTGTGCCCGGAAGGGAACGATTGATACTTCGCATGGAAACGCGACGTGCTGGTGGTGATCTCTCTTTTCGCCGAGGGCCGCGGCCGACCAACGGCGACCTTGATGATTCGAGCCGAGATTCCCGCGAGAGCGCAGGCGAGAAGCATCGCCAAAAAGATACGCTGCCATTTTTTGCTCCCACGCTGCCACGCGAGCGCAAGAAGCAAGAGCCCGAGTGCTACGTGGGCCGGCCAATCCCCCATTTTGCTGACCCAGCCCATGACCGAGCGCAGTCGTTTCGAGACATGCTCCACCAGCCATTGGTTAACGCTGGCGTCGCAATAAAAGGCTCCGAGCACGCAAAGGAACGCCACCGCATAAAAAACGATCCAGCCCCAATCGAGGCCGGCGATTTCAATTTTCGTTTTCGAGGCTGTGCCTGCTAGCTTCGGTTCCATCGTGTCGCGCGCCGCTCGCAATTATGCGCTGATTTTTTTCGGCTGTCTCGTTTTTCACCTGGCCGGGACCTGGAGCCTGCCGTTGATCGATCGCGATGAGCCTCGCTTTGCCGAAGCCTCCCGGGAAATGCGAGAGCGGCAGGATTTTGTGGTCCCGTTTTTCAACAACGAATATCGCTTCGACAAACCGCCGCTGACTTATTGGGCGCAGGTGGCGAGCTACAAAATCTTTGGCGAAAACGATTTTGCGGCCCGCTTCCCGACAGCGATCGCCGGCGCCTTGACCGCGATGGTTCTATTTGCCTGGGGACGGCGCCTGGCGGACGCAACCATCGGCTGGTGGGCGGCGGCAATCTTCACGGTATGTTTGCAAACGTTCGTCCACGGCAAGGCGGCGGTGGCGGATATGTGGCTCGTTCTCTTTGTCACTCTGGCGCACTTTGCCGGATGGAGATGGCGCACCGCGGATCGCTCCGATTCCGAAAGCCAAAAAAGTATCTTTGCGTTCTATTTTTGGCAGGGGTTCGCGTTTCTCGCCAAGGGACCGATCGGCCTGGTCCCGATCCTCACGATGATTTTCAGCGGAGCGCGCGGCCGGCCGGCGAGAGAAGAGACGGGCTCGCGCCGGATGAGCCTGCATTTTGCAGGAGCCGTTCTGATGCTGGCGATTATTTGCGCGTGGGGCGTTCCAGCGCTGATTCGGACCCACGGCGAATTCTGGAGAGTAGGCATGGGCAAACATGTGGTGGCCCGCTCCATCGCCACGATGGAAGGCCATGGGGCGTCGTCGCCGCTGATGTATGTCGCGCTCTTGCCCTTCTATTTCGTCACGGTCTTCGCCAGCTTCTTTCCCTGGTCGCTTAAGCTCCCCTCTCTTCTCCGGCAGCTTCGGCAGCGCTGCGATGTCACCGACAAATTTTTACTGATCGGCGTCGCGATTATCTTCGGAATTTTCACGCTCGTGAAAACGAAGCTGCCGCATTACACCCTGCCGGCATTTCCACTTCTGGCGTTGCTCATGGCCAGACATGCGGCCGCGTTGAAGCTTTCGCGAAACTCGGCGGTGGCGGTCGCCACTTTCCTTTTGCTCTTCGCTCTCGTCGCGCCACCTCTGAGCGCGCGCTATTTTCCCACTTATCAACTTGCGCGTGACGCCGCCGCGCGACTGACACCGGAAACCGCAATCGCATCGATCGAGTTCAACGAGCCCAGCCTGGTCTGGTACTTCCGTGCGCGTTCGCACCGTTTCGTGGAGGCGATCAGAAAAAAGGACGCCGCAGAATTCATGACGTCCGACGGACCGAGAGCGCTCATTCTTCCGACCGACGCGGCCGCCCGCATTTTTCCGAACCCCGATCCGGCCTGGTCGCGCGCAGAAACCACCGGATTTAATATTCCGAAAGGTCAGCGCGCGAATCTGACTCTCTTGCTCAAGCCGCGTTGAACGCTTACCGATTCCGAACGTGATCACTTTTCTGCATGGCCGCCTCGCGCACGCGCTCCCCACCCAGGCTGTGATCGAGGTGAATGGGGTCGGCTACGAAGTCTTCCTGCCGCTTTCCAGCTACGACAAATTGCCGCCCGCCGGGCAATCGATCGAGATCCTGACGCATCTGCACGTGCGCGAAGACGCGCAGATTCTTTATGGATTTATGACCGCGCCGGAACGCGATCTTTTTCGCCTTCTCGTTAATCACGTCACCGGGATCGGGCCGAAGCTGGCGCTGGCCGTCCTCAGCGGAATGAGCGTGAGTCATTTCAAAAATGCGGTGGTGAACTCGGATGTCGCGTTGTTGTCGAAAATCAGCGGCCTCGGCAAAAAAACAGCGGAGCGAATCGTGCTGGAACTCAAGGACAAACTCGGCGTCGCGGCCGCATGGGAAGCTGCCAGCGCGACGCACGCGCCCACCCCAGAACAAGCGCAGGCGAACGAAGCCGTGCTGGCCTTGATCGCGCTCGGCTACAAGCAAGTCGACGCGCACAAAACGGTGCGTGATCTCCAGGAAAAGGAGGGCGCGGAGAAATCCGCGGAGGAGCTGGTGAAATTGGCGTTGAAGCGGATCGCGGCCGGCCGGTAAACCCGCCCCTTCTTCACGGCACTGGGAGTTGCGCCAGAGGCGTTGCACTCGACCGATCATGCGTGGAACGTTTCCATTGTGATTACGGCCATGGCCGACGATAAGCCTGAGACGATTCGCGCGGCCCTGCCGGCCGAGGGACTTTTTGCGGAAAAAGAATGGCTGGTTTCGCCGGAGGCGTTCGCGATTTCTGGCAGACTGGCGAAAGACCTGGAAAAGCTCGGGCATCAGCTTTTCGTCTTTCAGCGTGCCTGCAATCAGCTCTACCAGCTAAGCGCGAGCGGGAAGCAGCCCTCCTGGATCACGCGCTTGCTCGATGCCGGCAAGCCACCGGCGCTAGTGGCGTTGGCGCGGGAAAAGATCTTCCGCGAGCAGTTGCCGGATGTCATCCGGCCCGACCTGATTCTAACGGAGAATGGATATACCATCGCGGAGATCGACACCGTCCCCGGTGGCATTGGCCTGACGGCGTGGCTGAATCAGACCTACGCGGCGCTGGGAGAAGATGTCATCGGCGGCGGGCGCGGCATGCTCGACGGCTTCGCCGGGGTCCTGCCCAGGGGCGGCGATATTCTGGTCTCGGAAGAATCGGACACTTACCGCCCGGAAATGCAGTGGCTCGCCCGGCGACTGAACGACGTTGCGGCGGCCGGCTCTCCACACTGGCGCGTGCTTCCGGCGGAGAATTACGAGCCGGGAGAAAACCGCGACGTCTACCGCTTTTTCGAAATGTTCGATCTCACAAATATTCCGAAGATCGATCAGCTGCTCGCTCGGGCCGCGCGCGGAGAGGTGCGAATGACGGCGCCCCCGAAGCCATTCCTGGAGGAGAAAATGTGGTTCGCCTTTTTCTGGCTCCAGCCGTTGCGCGAGTTCTGGCGGCGGGAACTGGGCGATAAATATTTGCGACAGTTACAGCAGGTGATTCCGTACACCTGGCTGCTCGATCCCACCCCGCTTCCGCAGCACGCCGTCATTCCGCGTCTCGAAATTCATGACTGGCGCGAAGCGGCCAAATTCAGCCAGAAACATCGCGACATCCTGTTGAAGGTGAGCGGGTTTTCGCCGCTGGGCTGGGGCAGCCGCGGCGTGGCCCTCGGCGCTGACCTGCCGCAAGCGGATTGGCAGAGACGAATCGAAGAGGCGCTCGATCACTTTGAAACGCGACCGATGCTGATGCAGCAGTTTCACAAGGGCGCCTTGTTCGAGCAGAACTATCAGGATCTCGCGAGTCGTGAAATGCGAGTAATGAAAGGCCGGGTGCGACTCTGCCCGTACTATTTCGTCTCGGGCAATAAAGCGGAAATGCGAGGCGCGCTCGCCACCATCGTGCCGGCTGATAAAAAGCTCATCCACGGTATGCGGGATGGCATTCTGGTGCCGACGAAGGTCAGCGCGCCGCCACCGTAAGCAGGCGTGTGTGGATCGCGCCCGCCGAAGCGAGCCGGCTTTCGTAGGGGGTAAGGCGTCGATAGGCGCCAGGCCCGCGTCGAAATCGCGCTGTTGTTTTAAAAATGTCGCCAGAGCACTCCGCGACTCGCGGCGAGCACGAGCAAAAGTGAAGTGCGGTCGCCAGGCGCGCTCCTCGATTGAGAGGTTGCAGCCAAGCGCGGCTTCGTTCACTCGCTTGTGTAATTGAAAGAGATGAGGGTGACCGGAACCAACGCCTATCCAAAGGACGGCATCTCCCGCTCTTCCGAAGGTGCCAAGACCTGCCACGTGCAGAAAGAAGGCGCCGAAAGAAATAACCCTGAGCCGCTCCACGAAGGCGTCCACCGTGGCGGTGCCAACTTCGGCGAAAAAGGCCAGGGTCAGGTGCATTTGCCCTGGCGCGACTCTATTCACCTCACCGAATGGCAGATGAACCTGCGAGAGGGCCTCAGCAACTGCGGACGGAAGATCGAGCGCAACAAAGATACGCCGCGCCGTCACTTGCAGCCAGAGCGCTCGTTGTTGCGATCGATGGCTTTATCGACGTGCGCGTTGGAACGACCTGAGCCGCGAGCCCTGCTTTCCCATCCGGTGCGCAGGATATTGCCGCTCGCATCGCCGGGAGCCGGCAGCAAACGGTTGACCAGTCGCATCGCGTAGCCGGCGAGATTCGGCGCCAGCGCACTGCCAGCGACGGCGAAGCGGGCCGCGAAGGTGAGGATGAGCGAGGGCTGACCTCGCGCCGCGGCGGCTAGAATTTTCGCCGCGGCCCGCTCAGCGGACATCGAGAGCCCCGGCAGCCCGTTGGAGAAAGCGAACCAGGCATACTCGGCGCCATGTTCGCCTTTGAAGCGTGCGTTGACGTGCGAACCGGTGCGCATCATTCCCGGAGCGACGGTGGTGACGATAATATTCTCGCGCGCGAGCTCGGCGCGGATGCTGTCGGAAAAGCCGGTGAGGGCAAATTTCCCTGCGCAATAGGGAGCGAGATGGGGCACCGCCATTTTACCGCCGATGGAAGCGATGTTGACGATGCGACCGCCGCCACGCCTGCGCATGTGCGGACGAATCTGCATGCACAATTCGTAGGGAGCCCAGAAGTGCACTGCCATAGAGCGCTCGAAATCTTCGCGCGTCATGTGCGCCAGCGGACCAACCTCGATCACGCCGGCGTTGTTGATCAGGAGATCGACGCCATGTAAGCGCTCGATGGTTTCTTGGAGCGCGGCGGTAATCTGATCGCGTTCCGTTAGATCGCATCGCACGGTGAGGACTTCCGCGCCGGTTGCAACCAAGTCCTGCCGGGCGCGAGCAAGCTCCGCTTCATCTCGCGCGAGCAGGCAAAGGCGCGCACCCTTCTTCGCGAGCTGGCGGGCCAGGACGAGGCCCAGCCCTCGGGAACCACCGCTGATCACCGCAACTTTCCCGCGGAATGAATAACGCGAGCGCAGCGTACGCTGGAGGACCCAAGCGCCGAGAGCAGCACCCGCAGCCAAGGTCAGAGTGGGACGTTTCATTACTTTTAAATACGGATGAAGACGATGCCGCAGGCGCGTTTTCTCTCGCCTAAGCATGGCGACGATTGAAGCGCGAGACTTCGCGTTCAGTCTCGCGATCAGTCGCGCGCTTTTTCAGATCGGCGCGCTTATCATGCGCGACTTTTCCCTGCGCGACACCGATTTCGGCTTTGAGGCGCCCATTTTTCCAATGCAGGTTGAGAATGACCAGCGCCCTTCCGCTGATCGCCGTCAGGCCGTAAAGCTTGTCGATTTCCTGCCGGTGGAGCAGGAGTTTGCGGACACGCTTCGCCGCCGGCACTTCATGACTGGCACGTTCGTAAGGCTGAATGTCGGCGTTATAGAGAAAAGCTTCACCCTTCTCGATGCGAGCGAAGGCGTCGTTGATATTGGCCTTGCCGGCGCGAATCGATTTGACCTCGCTTCCCTTAAGCTCGATGCCCGCTTCGTAGCGCTCGAGAATATGGAAATCGCGCAGCGCTTTGCGGTTGAGAATCGTCTCGGTAGCCATGACCGAGCGGGCTGTCCGAAGACCCTAGGCTGCCGCCCCGTCCGCGGAAGGATTCTCTTCCTCGAACGCGAGTTTGCCGGCGATGATTTCTTTTAGCGCAATGTCGGTCAGCGACCCGCGCGCTCCGACCTCGACCATCGGACGGTGGCCGAGACCGAGCTGACGGACACGCTTGGAGACAACGTTGATGAGCAACTGCGGATTGGAAATTACTTCCGCTGCTTCCTGTAGGAGTTGAGTCGTCATAATTCGCAATGAAGAGACGGCGCGTGACTGCTCCGCCGGGAATTGAAGAATCGTCGCCGAAGAACCGGAAAGGTCGGTGGGAGAAAAACGCGAGGAGTTCATCGGCACAAAAAACGAACACTGAATTTCCCGATGCGGTTGCAGATTGTCAATAAAATTCCTTAAAACTGAGATTGCGCGGATCTGGTGGTGGATGAAGTCGTCGCCTTGCCAGCGGAGCCAAGTCACCTGCTCCAACATGGAAGGGCCCGCCGGAAAAAATTGCCGCCACGCCACTTGCTTTGCGGCGGTATTCCTTGCCTAGGTCGCGGAAATGCGCGAAGTAGGTTCTTCGGTGTTGCCCTCGGGCTGTGGCTCAGCTTGGTAGAGCGCCTGCCTCGGGTGCAGGAGGCCGTGGGTTCAAATCCCACCAGCCCGACCATTCCGGCGCCGCTCGGAATTGCGCTCATGCTCAACGTTAAGGCCACTGAAAGCGCTCTCTTCCTCTACAACATTTAGCACAGGGCCCGACGCGTGAACGAAGCGATCCTTACCACCATCGCGGTCACCGGGTTTACGGTAGCCTTCTTTCACGCCGCGATTCCGACGCACTGGTTGCCTTTCGTCGCCGCGGCCCGGTCGCAGCACTGGAGCGCGACGAAGACACTTTCGGTGACGGCGCTGGCGGGTGGAGGTCACGTCATGATGACAGCGTTCCTCGGTTTCCTGCTCACGGCATTCGGCTTTGTCATCGACGCTCGAGTCGGCGCCGCCTTCCCCTTCCTCGCCGGCGGCCTTCTAATCGGTCTGGGCCTGTTTTACTGGTGGCGACAATTCCGTGGCTCCGGACGTGGTCATTCGCACGGGTTTGGTCTGCACTCGCATTCACATCACTCGCATGGAGCGGGAGGGGAAACCGAGGGCGCGCCGCATTCCGCTAAATCTTCCGCCTCCGATCAGGTGGCCATTGGCAGCCTTTTCGCCCTGCTGACCTTTTCGCCCTGCGAAGGATTTCTCCCGATTTATGTCTCGGGAATTCGTTTCGGCTGGAGTGGGTTCGCGCTGCTGACACTCATTCTCTCCATTGCCACTCTCGCAGGAATGATGCTCTTTACTTCACTAGCCTTTGCCGGACTGCGCAGCGTCCGCTCCAGCTTTTTCGAGCGATGGGAGAGTGGTTTCATGGGTAGTCTTCTCCTTCTTATCGGCGTGCTCGTCATTCTTTTCGAAAAATAAGAGCCGAAATCGTTTGCTGCGCCGCGCATCCGATGCTTGCATTGCGCCGCCAGCGCACTGCGGCCTCTATGGGTTCACTGAAAAAAAGACGTAAGACGAAAATCTCCAAGCACAAGCGCCGCAAGCGCATGAAGGAGAATCGCCACAAGAAACGTCTTCGCTACAAGTCTTAAGGCGGCGGCGGGGCGTTTGCCTCGCCTATCGCTCACGGTAAGTTCGGCCGAGATGATTGCATGGAGGGGCGCTGGCTTGGCAACGCTGCTTTTGCTAGCGAACAGCGTTTGGGCGCTCCCCGCGGCAAGTAGTCGTCCCGACAAGGCATCGGCACATGCTCAGATCGCTCGTCGAGATCTGCTCGACGATTCTCTGCCTCGACCGGCTGCGAAGGATCTCGCATTGCGCCCTCAGGGCGAACATGCTGCCGAAGCGCTGGCGCGTTTTGTCGAAGGCACGGGCTTCGAAGAGGAGGGTGAAACGGAAAAAGCGCTCGAGGCTTATCGCAAGGTTCTGGATCTCGACCCCGGTCAGGTGACGCTGGCGGTGCGGGTCGCGAGCATGTTAAGCCACGATGACCAAAACCCGGAAGCGATCGATGTCCTGAAAGACGCGGTCAAAGCCCGGCCGAACGCGCCCGAGCCTTACCTGCAACTCGCCTTCATCTACGCCCGCTATTTGCAAAAGCACGAGCAGGCTTTGGAGTATGCCAACAAGGCGATCAGTCTCAGCCCGCGCGCGATCGACGGCTACGAACGGCTTTGCGAAATCGAACTCGGCGGTGGCGACCCGAAGAAGGCGATCGCCGCCCTGGAACGCGCCGCCAAGGTCGAGACCAACGATCCACAGTTCTGGATCAAGCTCGGGCGTCTCTACGCCGCGCTCCTTTTGAAACCGGAGACGCCGCCTTCCGCCAGCGAAGTGTCACGGCTGAACGAAGTCTTCCAACGCGCCTCCACCAATGGCCAGAACGATGCCGGGGTGCTAAAAGAAGTCGGCGATTATTTCGCTGCCACCCAACAGATTCCCAGCGCTTTACCGCTTTATCTCCGGGTGCTCGAGTTGCAGCCGGACGACGCCAAGGTTCGCGAAAAACTGGCGACCGCTTTTGTCCTCACCAATCAACGGACGCGCGCGATCGAAACTCTGGAGCAGATCATTAAAGACCACCCGGAAAAATACCAGCCTTACGAACTGCTCGGGCAGCTCCATGATGACCAGGCCCGCTCCCTGGCACGCGCGCACGATTCGAAGAAGGCCGAGACCGAATTTCGGAAAGCGGCCGAAAACTACGAGCAGAGTTTACTCATCAATTCCAATCGCCCGACCACCTACCTCCGGCTGGCGGAATTGCTTCTTGGTTCGCTGGGACAACAGGATCGCGCCGTGACTTTACTGAGCGAAGCGCGACGTCGTTTTCCGGATACGCCGGAGTTCGCCTACTATCTCGGTCTTGCCCTGCGCGAAGCCAAGCGTCCCAAGGAAGCCGTGATCGCGTTCGAGGAATCGTTAAACGAAGCACAGAACGCGGACGCCGAGTTCCTCAAGCCTCGCTTTTATGTCGATTACGGCGCCGCAGCCGAGCAGGCTGGATTATACGACAAAGCGGCAGAGCTCTTCCGCAAAGCGATCGCGCTCGACCCGCCGAACGCAGCGGAGCCTTACAACGATCTCGGCTACATGTGGGCGGAGCAAAATCTCCATCTCGATGAAGCGGAGGACGCCGTAAAACACGCGCTGCAACTCGATCCAACGAATGGCGCCTATCTCGATAGCCTCGGCTGGGTGCAATATCGCCAGGGCAAGTACGATCAGGCGTTGGAAACATTGCAGCGCGCCATTCGTAATCTCTCGCGGGAAGACGCGGTCCTGTTCGATCATCTGGGAGAGACTTATGCCAAATTGCAACGCCTTCCCGAAGCGATGCAGGCATGGCAAAAAGCGAAATCCCTCGATCCCACCAACGCGGAATTGACAGCCAAGATCGAGCAGCACCAGACCCAAGTCAGCCGCGGCGCGCCCGCAACGGTCAAGCCATGAACTGGAATCCCTACCCGACCGAGCCCCAGCGCAAGCTCATGTGGTCGGCCCTAAGCGCGCTGGCGATTTGCTTCCTTGTGTCCGTGGTAGGCGCGGCCATCTGGCTAGCGGCCAGCGTGGTCAGCTTTCTCCAGCCGATCCTCATTCCGGTCGCGATTGCTGCCATCCTGGCTTACCTGCTCGACCCGGTCGTGACTCTGATGAGTCGCCATCGCCTCAGCCGGACGAAATCCGTCCTCCTCCTCTTTGCCATCGCGGCGATTGCTCTCGCCGCCTTGGGCACGTGGCTTCTGCCGGTGATATGGGTGCAAAGCACGAATCTCGCGAAGGAACTCCCAAATTACACCTTGCAGGCGCGCGATCGCGCGGTGGATTTGATCTATCGTTATGAGAGTACTTTCGGCTCGACCGGTAAATCTCGAGCGGGCACTTCACACTCTGGGCTGGCGGGTTGGCTCGTAGGCACAGCCACACCTACTCCGCGCCCTAGTCAGGGACCGTCCGCGACGCCGGGAACGCCGGAAAACTCGCCGACACCGGCCAAACTTACCTCGATCGAACGACAGCGGATTCAAGATCTGGTGGAAAAGCAGTTGCCCAATCTGGAGAAACAATTTCCCGCTCTCGTTAACAACGTTTGGGCAATTATCAAACGCAGCATCGGCGGTTTTCTCGGCATCACCGGATTTCTTCTCAGTCTTATCATGGTGCCGATTTATTTGTTCTTCCTCTTGAAAGAGCGCCCGGCCATCCAGCAGCGGTGGAAAGAGTATCTGCCCCTGCGCGCTTCTCCGCTCAAGGACGAAGTCGCCACCGTTATCACGCAAATCAATAATTACATTGTGGCCTACTTCCGCGGGCAACTGCTGGTCTGCCTAGTGGATGGCGTCCTCATCGGCACCACGCTCTCATTTCTGCCCAGCCCGGGATTGAATTTCGCGCCGCTGATCGGGGCGCTCGTCGTGGTGCTGACCATGATTCCCTACATCGGGATCATACTTTGTTGGATTCCGGCGGTAATCATCGCGGCGGCACAGTGGGGGGACTGGACACACCCGATGCTGGTGACGTTGATCTTTTTCATTGTGCAAAATCTCGAGGGATTGTTTTACGCGCCCCGAATTGTGGGTAACTCGGTCGGCCTCCACCCCATGACGGTCATCGTCTCGATTTTTGTCTGGGGCCTGCTCATCGGTGGCTTGCTCGGCCCGATTCTAGCCGTGCCGTTGACTGCGACGGTGAAGGTGCTGCTCGCTCGTTACGTTTGGGGTCGGCGCTTGCGCGAGGAAATCATCGAGGAAATTGATGAAGTGCCGCTAGTAGGGGGAGCTGAGGCCGAAGTCATTCGCGCCTGAGACTGCGAAATGTGGAAGGCGATGTTTTCTCGCACCGCTCCGCTTCGCCGCCGACGGCCGCAGGCCGCCTTTCCTTATGCGCGTCCTCTGGGGCCAGCTCGAATCGCGGTTATGTCGGTCGCGCTCGCGGGCGGCTTCGCCTTTGGAATGGTCGTTCTCACGGCCGGGCCGCGCCTCTTCCATCACTGGCGGGAAACACGACTGCTCCAGCAGGCGGACGACAGCCTCAAGCGCGGCGACTTTGCCGGTGCCATCACCGCGGCGCAGGCCGCTCTCGATGTCAACCAGGACTCGTTAGCCGCCTATCGTGTCCTGGCGGAAGTAACGGAGCGCCAGAACCGCGCGGAGACAGTCACCTGGCGCGCGCAGATCGCGCGGCTGGAACCGCGCAACATCGACAGCCAGCTTAATTTCGCCTCGGCCGCGTTGCGCTTTGGACAGCTCGAGGTCGCCCGCAAGGCGCTCGAGAATGTTTCGCCGGATAATCGCGAGAGCGCCGCCTACAACGTCGTTGCCGGCTGGCTGGCCCGAGCCCAGGGAGACGAAGCCGCCGTCGAGCGATATTTCGCGGCCGCGGTCGACAAAGAGCCCGGCAATGATCTTTACCAATACAATCTCGCGGCGCTCCGAATTAAATCGTTCGAAGCCGAGAAAAGCGGACCAGCGCGCGAAGCTCTCGACCGCCTCGCGCGGCTCGCGCCCTATCGCGCAGGATCGCTGCGCGCGCTGCTCAGCGACGCCATCCACCGCAACGATCCGCCGGCGGCCGAGGCGTACGCGCAGGAATTGCAGATGAGCACGCAGGTAACCTTTTCCGATTATCTCCTCTGCCTGGAATTTTATCACCGTCTCGACGAGAAAAAATTCAGCGCGCTCCTGGATAGGGTGAAGCCGGTGGCGGTGCGCGAATTGAGTGATCTCGCGCTGCTGCTCGGCTGGATGAACAGCAACGGCATGAGCGCGGAGGCGCTGCGCTGGACGGAGAAACTACCGCCGGAGAAAACGACGAAACCGCCCCCTTCGATCGAGATCGCCGAGGCGCTTGCCAACCAGAAGAGCTGGTCGCGACTGCGCCGCTGGACACGCGAAGGCAGCTGGGGTGACGACGAGTTTCTGCGCCTGGCTTACCAGGCTTTCGGGACGCGACAGGTTCGCCAAACCGGAGGAGATGCCGAATTCGGCGCGCTCTGGAGCGCGGCCGAACATGCCTGCGGTGAAAACACCGGGCGACAAATCCGACTCGCGCGCCTCGCTTCCCGTTGGAATCTGCCCGCGGAAGCGGAACAGCTTTGGTTGCGCGTCGCCCATAATCCCCTCACCCGGCGGGAAGCCCTCGACGCCCTTTTTGAGATTTACCGTTCCGCGAACGATCTGCCCAATCTTTATCTCACCGCGCTGCGTCTTCACGAGACCTCACCTAACGAGCCTATCCTGGCGGCCGAGTTCGCGCGGCTCTCGCTCGTGCTTGAGCGCAACACCGAAGAAGGTCAGCGCGTGGCGCGCGGAGCGTGGGAGGCGGCGCCGACCGAACCGCTTTGCGCCATCGCCCAGGCGCTCTCGCTCCGGGCGCAGGGTCGCGCTGACGAAGGAATTGATCTCCTGCGCAAGATTTCCGCAGAACAATTGCGCGAGCCGCATCACTCGGTCTACCTCGCTATTCTTCTCCTCGATGACGGACAATTTGAACCTGCGCGGGATTGGGTCCAGTTAGCGAAGAAGGGTCCAATTTTCGCGGAGGAAAAAAAACTTCTGGAAGAAGCCGTCCAACGAGCTGAGCGCGCGGCCGCAACGCCGACTCCCACCCCCACCTCAACCCCAACCCCAACGCCTACTCCTGTTCCCTCGCCAACCCCTGGCTCCGAGTCTAGTCCGCCATCCTCTCCCCCAAATGCGACACCCGCGCCGACGGAGCCATTCAGTATTCGGCAGCGAAAGTGGCAAAGAAAATCAGCCCGGCCCTGATTTAGCGTGGCCCGATCGCTTTCTCGAGCATCGTCGCCGCCAACTGCTGCGTGGCGGAATCGAGGTCGCTATTGGCCCGGAGTAAACGCTGTAGATTACGTTCTTCCAGTGCGCCACGAACCCCGGTCTCCGCTGCGCCGATCCGGTCTCGCTCCGCCTCACTCATTTCGAGTCCGACCGATCGCAGCGCGGTCGCCACTGCGATCAGCATCTCCTCCGCCTTCAGCTGCGCTTCCGTCCAGGCACGTTCACTCATGTCGTCGAACGCGTGCTCCAACGAATCTGCCAGCATCGACTCAACCGCCTCATCAGAAACATCGACCGCGCTTTTCAGCTCCAGTTCTTTCTCCGCACCGGTGGCGATATCGCGCGCCAAGACGTGCAGAATCCCATCCGCGTCGATAGCGAATTGCACACCGACCCGCGGCACTCCTTTCGGCGCCGGGGCGAACTCGATTTCGAACTGACCGAGGGGCCAGTTGTCGCGCGCCAGTTCCCGCTCGCCCTGCAACACCTTGATCATCATCGCGCGTTGATTGCTCACCGCGGTGGTGAACATCTCGCCCGCTTTGGTGGGAATCGTCGAGTTGCGTGGAATAATCACATTCATCAGTCCGCCGAACGTCTCAATCCCGAGCGACAAAGGAGTCACATCGAGCAGGACCACGTCGCGCACCGCCCCGCTGAGCATCCCCGCCTGAATCGTGGCGCCGAGGGCGACCGCTTCATCGGGATTTTGGGTGACGTTAGGCTCGCGCTGAAAAAATGAGCGCACGAAATCGCGCACCAGCGGCATCCGCGTCGCACCTCCTACTAGAATCACCTCGTCCAACTCCTGGGCTGTTAATTTTGCATCCGCCAGCACACGGGCGCAATGCCACCGGGTCCTTTCGACGATTGGGCGCGTGATCTCTTCGAGTTGGTCACGAGTCAATCCGTAAGCGCGATTCTGCCCGCTAACGAATGGCAGCTCGAGCACGACTTCGTTTTCGCGTGAGAGCCGATGCTTCGCTTCGACCACCAGCTCTCTTTTTTGCCAGGAAGGAAGGGGAAGGTCACAGCTTGCGATCAAGGCCGCATCGATATCGTCACCGCCCAGGCGGGTATTGCCATTGGTCGCCAGCACCTCGAAAACGCCGTCGTTGAGCTGCAGCACGGAGATATCGAAAGTGCCGCCCCCGAGATCGTAGACCGCGATCCTGGCTTTGCTCTGAAGGCGCTCGAGACCGTAGGCCAGAGCCGCCGCCGTCGGTTCGTTGAGGATTCTCTCCACCGTGAAACCGGCGAGCTCACCCGCTCTCTTGGTAGCGTTACGTTGCGCGTCATTAAAATACGCCGGCACCGTGATGACCGCGCGATCGACGCGACGACCCAGTGCCGACTCCGCATTTTTCTTCAGCTGGCGGAGGATAAGAGCGGATATTTCCTCCGGCGAAACGTCCCGGCCGCGCACCCGCACCCGTGCCTCGCCCTCCGCGGCTCGCAGCTCGTAGTCGACTTCCTCGCGCGCGATTTCGTCGCCACGTAGACCCATCAACCGTTTGACCGAGTAAATCGTTTCCCGCGGAGAAATCGCCCGACCACGCTGCGCGCCACGCCCGACGATCGGTTCTCCCTCGACCGGGAAGTGAACGACGGACGGGACGATGCGTTCGCCATTCTCGTCCGCGATCAGAATGGGAAAGCCCGATTCCATCACTCCGATGAGCGAATTAGTCGTCCCGAGATCGATTCCGACGATGTCGCTCATTTCTGTAAAGGGAGTATTCGAGCTCCTGCCTCCACGGCCGATGATTTCGTCGCCCTTTTTTCCGCCACGATCTGCCAACTGCGAACGTGCGCGGCGTTCGCGGTCGGAGAAGGACACCGCACCGCACAAACCCCGGCGAACGATACTTCCGCAAACGGCAGCACGACCGTCCGGGTCAGTTCATCTCTCGTTACTTCCGGCAGCGTTTGGTAAAGAAGGCTGAGGTGAGGCTGCAACGTCTCGCCGGATCGAACCTGCGCCAGAGTCTGCAGCCGCTTGACCAGTCGCGCCAAAGCAGCGGTGGGCTCAAAGCGAACAAAGAGTGTCTGGGTAAACTCCTTGCTCTGTCCGACCCCGAGAATTGGTAAGCTCATTTCCACTGGCGCCAACTGTGTCAGCACTTCCCCGGGGTCCGGACTGTTCTCCGGCACAACCAGTAGAGTGAGATGCGGTTCAAACACCGGCGCTCCAAAGCGAAGACTTAGCGCCTCGATGGTCCAGGCGAGGAAGGCGCGGTTCTTTTCCGCCGGCAGCAGCCAATACGCGATTACCGTCATCGCGATACCTTCTCATATTGCGGCTCCCTTTCTATCGCCGGCATTTTCTCTGGAATGACAAACCGCGCGAGCAGGAATATTCTCTTCTGATGCCTACCAATGTTCTCGGGACCGAATTACAAAGCTGCTGTCGCGAACCGGTGACCGGATTCTATCGTGACGGCTACTGCCGGACGGGACCGGAGGATACCGGTCTACACACCGTCTGCGTCCAGGCTACGCGCGACTTCCTCGATTACTCCGTGCTCCAAGGCAACGATCTGGTGACGCCCCATCCCGAATGGCAATTTCCCGGCCTCGAGCCAGGGGATAAATGGTGCGTTTGCGTGCAGCGCTGGAAGGAAGCGCTCGATCGCGGAGTCGCGCCCCCAGTCGATCTGGCCGCGACCCACTCTTCGGCGCTGGAATTCGTCAGCCTGGAAGAACTGCAGGCGCACGCCTTGTAGCGGCGCTCTATGAGCGCAGTCGGCGCTTTTCGGCCTTCATAGACCGGCGATTACAACTGGCGCTGGAAAAGCCATTCGCTTCCATCCACTTTACGCCGCCTTGAGCTTGCCCTTCAGTTTTTTCCTCGCCCTTCGTTATCTCAAACCGAAGCGCACCTTTCTTTCCATGATCACGCTGATCTCGATCCTCGGGGTCACGCTCGGCGTCACCGTTCTTATTCTCGTCATTTCGGTCATGACCGGCTTCGACCGCGAGCTGCGGCAAAAGGTGATGGACTTCGACGCGCACGTGCTTGTCAGCAGCGAGGAAGTGATGACGAACTGGCGCGAACTCTCCGCCAAAATTGCGCAGGTGCCGGGCGTAGTCGCAACCGCGCCCTACATCCAGGGACCGGTCATCGTGGAGCATGAGACGAAACGGCTGGCACCGATGATTCGCGGCGTGGATCCGGCGCAGGAAGAGAAAGTCATCCCGCTGAGCAAATTTGTGAAACAGGGAAAACTCGATCTCAGTGGCGACAACGCCGTGCTCGGGATCGAACTAGCGCGCAAACTCAACGTGCATGTCGGGGACAAGGTGACGGTTTATTCGCCCGGTAACTTGGGCGAAGTCCTCGACGGCCTGAAGCAGATCGAAAACGCCCAAGGCGAAGAAGAGAAAAAAGCGCTTTCCCGACTGCGGGATGTCGTCCTTCCGAAGGACCTGACCGTCACGGGAATTTTTGAAACGGGTCACTATGTGCATGACTCGGAGTTCTTGCTGGTGCCGATTTTTATCGGGCAGGAACTCTATGGCCTGGGCGACGCGCTGCACGGCATCACCGTTCGCACCGCTGATCCCTATGGCGCCGAAAGAGTGAAAAGTCTGATCGAGAAATTCCTCACCGTGCCGGAGTTCGCGCAAACGTGGATCGACATGAACCGACAGTTCTTCGAAGCCATTCGCCTCGAGCGCACCGTGATGTTTTTCCTCCTCTTCTTCATCATCGTGGTCGCGGCCTTCGGCATCATGAGCACGCTCATTACGGTGACGGTGCAAAAACGGCGCGAAATCGGAATTATGAAAGCGCTCGGCGCCAACATCGCTCAGATCGTCTGGGTTTTCCTCGGCCAGGGAATGGTGGTCGGACTTTTCGGGACTCTCACCGGTCTCGGCCTTGGCATGCTGCTGATCCGCTATCGCAACGAGTTCAGCCAATGGCTGGCGACGACGCTGCACATCGAGATTTTCCCCCGCGAAGTTTACCAATTCTCCGCCATTCCCGCCGAGGTCGTTCCGCGCGATGTCGCGCTAATTTGTGTGAGCGCGTTTTTGATTTGCTCGGTCGCGGCGCTGATCCCGGCCTACTTCGCCGCTCGGCTCGATCCGGTAAAGGCGTTGCGCTTCGAGTAATTACGCCACTTGGCGCAAAAAAAGACGGCGCCCGTTCCGAGCGCCGTCTCCCGTCTCTACCCTGAGCCTTACTGCTCCTTGGCTTCGTGCAATTCTTTCGCCGCGTTCATCATGTCCATATGGGCTTTCACCTGCGCGTCGAGTTTGGTTTGCTGTTCCGGCGTCAGCAGTGGGCGAATCTGCGCGAGCGAATTCTCAATCACGGCCTTGGCCTTGGTCATCGCGTCCTCATGAATGGCCCGCAGCTGCGGCTTGGCCTGGTCAAGCACCGGTGTGACCTTGGCCTGTTGATCCGGAGTGAGATTGAGCGATTGCGTCATCTCTTCCAGTGGGTTGTGATGCATCATTCCACCATGGTGGTGGCCCCCCGGCGGCGGTTGTGCCTTGGCCAGAGCGAAGGTGCTAAGAGCGATAGCGGTAGCTAGTGTCAGTGTTCGTTTCATTTTTTTCTATTTGGTTGCGGCGATTGTGCGCCGTTTCGAGAGAGGACCGCGCCGGCGCGGCTTCGGTTACAAAAAAATCGCGCGAAATTCTTGTAACCGACGCCTCCTGCCTGCAGTCATTCGTCTTGGTGTGGACATGCAGGCATGGACGATGATGAACAGGTGCGCGCGCTGGTGGTTCGTGCCCGTGCGGGCGAGAACGACGCTGCGGGTGAACTCATGCGCAGCCTTTACCCACTCGTGGCCAGAATCGTCCGCGGTTATCGCCCGCAGCAAGCGGCCGAAGAGGATCTGTGCCAGATGATCTTTGTAAAAGTATTTACCAGACTCGGGCAATTCGCAGGCAAAGTGCCCCTGTCGCATTGGGTTTCGCGCATTGCGGTAAACGAGTGCCGCAATCAGCTCGCGGCGGAAAAGAGGCGACCGGAGATGCGCGAAGCGGATCTAAGACCCGAGCAGGTGGCCTTGCTCCACAACCTGCCCGGTGAGCATGGCGAGATATCGCCTTCGGAAAAATTCGAAGCGCGCGAATTGGTGGAGAAATTGGTTGCGAGCTTGCCGCCGATCGAACGTCTCCTCATCGACATGATGTATCTGCAGGGAAGAAGCGTGGAAGAAACCCGCGCCGCCACGGGATGGAGCAGCGCCGCCATCAAGGTCCGCGCTTTTCGAGCACGGCAGAAAATGCGACGCCAACTGGAGAGATGGCAATGAAAGAGCCAGATCGCTTGCTGGGTCGATTGCTGCGCGCGGCCGCGGCGTCCGAGGCCGACACACCCGAACCTGAGATGCCATTCGGTTTTGATACCCGAGTTCTAGCGCTCGCCCGAGAGCATCGGGCGCCCGACGCCATCAGTATCCTGGCGCAACGCGCTGGATTTATTTCACTGGCGATCATCGGGCTGGCGATGTGCGGCCTTTACGCGTCGACCGCTTCTGAGAACGAAGTCACCGCCGCTTACGCCATGGCCGACAGCGTCATCGCACGCAACCTCACTCCGTGACTATCTCCACGCGAACAAAACTGATCGCGGCCTTCGTGCTCGTGTTTGTCGCCGGCATCACCTGCGGATTCTTCGGGACGTCGCACCTCATCCTGCATCATTTCCATCGTGGGAAACTCAGCTCACACCTGCGCAGCCATCTCGAACACCAACTGCAACTCACACCCGCGCAGCGGGAGAAGATCGGTCCTATTATCGATAGCGCCGCACTGCAGCTGGAAGCCGAGCGCACCCACACTGCCCAGCGAGTACGCGATGTTTTCGCCGCGACGCATAAAGAGATCGAACCCTTTTTGACGCCCGAACAGAAGACCCGCCTGCGGGAGATGGAAGCGCGGCATCACCGCCTGTTGCAGCGCAGCGGATTCGAAGCGCCGCCGCCGTAGCGCCTTTTCGCGTGGCTCAATTCTGCCAGTTGCGCTTGGAAGGTTGTAGGTAAAACCAGCGTCACTCAGCTCTACTCAAACTTCCACCGCCTCGGCAGCTTCTGCTTGAGAGAAACGATAGGCGCGAAAAGATCGTCGAATTTCTCTACCCGCGATATCACCTGCGCGGAAGTAAACGTGAGCGCACTCGCGTTCTTTTTTTTCCACGTCGCCTGCACTTCTTCCCATTTCACCGGCGTCGAAACCGTCGGCTGCTCCTTCGCCCGCAAAGAATAGACGTTGATCG
>JBDTXE010000011.1:0-18181 GCA_040006335.1 Verrucomicrobiota bacterium
ACGAGTTCGACATCGACATGATCCGCTGCATCTACTGCGGCATGTGCGAAGAAGTTTGCCCCGAACAGGCGATCTTCCTCCGCAAAGATTACGCCATCACTGGGCTGACCCGCGCCGAGATGGTGCACGACAAAACCAAGCTTCTCGAAATCGGCGGCGTCATGCATGGCGTTGTCCTGAAATGGAACGAAAAGAAATGACCGCCGCTCGCCGATTTCTCGAACGACAGCATAGCCGGCCTTCCCTGCCTAGCCTCTGATGCCCGCGCCCCTTTTTTGGTTTTTCGCCATCGTTATGCTGGTCTTCGGCGCGCTGGTGATCATCAACCGCAATCCGGTGGCGAGCGCGCTCAGCCTCGTCGTCTGTTTCCTTGGACTCTCGGCCCTCTTTCTTTCCCTGGACGCCTTCTTCATCGGTATCATCCAAGTGCTCGTTTACGCCGGGGCCGTCATGGTCCTTTTCCTCTTCATCATCATGCTGCTGGATTTGCGCGCAGAAGAACGCCGCAAGCTCAACTGGGTGGCATTGATCGGCGGCGCACTGGTCGCGCTCGCTCTGCTTGCGGAAATCTGGTCGGTCATCGGCCGAACCAAAATTGCGCACCAGGTTCTGCCCGCCCTTTCCTCTCCGCGAATCGATGACGTCCGAAACGTCGGCCTGCTTCTGTTTGATCAATATAATCTGCCGTTTCAGGTCATTGCCGTGTTGGTCGTGGTCGCCACCATCGGCGTCATCGTCCTGAGCAAGCGAGAACTGAGATGACTACTCTGGGGGACTATCTCTTCGTCAGCGGAACGCTCTTCGCCATTGGCTTCGCCGGCGTGCTTCTTCGGCGCAATGTCATCATCATATTCATGGCGCTCGAACTGATGTTGAACGCCGCCAACTTATCGCTCGTCGCCTTTTCCCGCTTCCGGGTGAGTGCGAGCGGCCTGCCTAATTATCATGCCCAGGTGCTGGTCTTCTTCATTATTACGGTGGCGGCGGCGGAAGTAGCGGTCGGTCTCGCAATTATCGTGGCGGTTTATCGTGCCCGCCGCACCACCCATGTGGAAGACCTGAACGCGCTCAAGTTTTAGGCGAGCATGGAGACTGTCGCTACCTCCCGGGGGTTCACCCACGCTTCATGAACAGCCTTCTCCCCTGGTCTGCTTTGCTCGTGCCGCTTTGCGCCAGCGCTCTTATCGTGCTGCTTTTTCAACGCGCGCGGCAGGTCAGCGTGTTTATCTCGGTCGGGGCGGTATTGTTTAGCTTTGTTTGCAGCTGCCTGATTTTCTCCCGGCAAGACATCGCCGCGGCCGAGATCGACTGGATTAATTTCCCCGGTCTTTTGCATGTCCCGATCGGTTTCACGCTCGATCGCCTGAGCAAAACCATGCTCCTCATCGTCACCGGCGTCGGCGCGCTCATTCACATTTACTCCATCGGCTACATGCGCGAGGACGACGGCGAAGCGCGCTACTTCGCCGCTCTGTCGCTCTTTATTTTTTCCATGCTCGGCATCGTCCTCGCCAACAATTTTGTCATGATGTTCATCTTCTGGGAGCTGGTCGGCGTCAGCTCCTACCTCCTGATTGGACATTGGTTCATGAAGGACGCCGCGGCCGACGCTGCGAACAAAGCTTTCATCACGAATCGGGTGGGAGATTTTGGCTTCATGCTGGGAATTTTGATGGTCTGGGGCGCGACCGGCACCGTCATCTTCCGCGAGATGGCGCCGCGGCTGACCGGCCTGGCGACAAACCCGGCCTTCCTGACGCTCGCGGTGCTGCTCATTTTTTGCGGCGCCGTTGGAAAATCCGCGCAGTTCCCCCTGCACGTCTGGCTTCCCGACGCGATGGAAGGTCCGACGCCCGTCTCCGCGCTTATCCATGCTGCGACCATGGTCGCGGCCGGCGTCTACATGCTGGTGCGGGTGGGCTTCCTCGTGCAGGCATCGCCGGACGCACTCCGCGTCATCAGTTGGATTGGCACTATTACGGCGCTGCTCGCCGGCTTGATCGCGACGCAGCAGGACGACATCAAGCGCATCCTCGCCTATTCCACCTTGTCTCAGCTTGGTTACATGATCATGGCCGTCGGTCTCGCCTCCGGCGAAACGGCGATGTTCCATCTTTTCACTCACGCATTCTTCAAGGCGCTGCTCTTCCTTGGCGCCGGCTCTGTCATCGTCGCCCTGCATCACGAACAGAACATCTGGAAGATGGGTGGCCAGGGCAAAAACCTGATTTTAACTTTCGTTAGTTTCTCGGTCGGCACTCTCGCCCTGATCGGCTTTCCTTTTTTCTCCGGCTACTTCAGCAAGGACGCCATCCTGGCACTGGCCTATGCACGCCAGCCCGTCATCTTCGCCCTCGCCCTTTTCACCGCTTTCCTCACCGCCTTCTACATGGTGCGCCTCTTCGTCGTCGTCTTTCTCGGCAAGCCGCGCTCGCAGACTGCCTTTGCCAGCCAGGAATCTCCCACCACCATGCTGGTTCCCTTGGTGGTGCTGGCGATCTGCTCCCTTCTCGGCGGCTACCGTTTCTTTGCTGGTCGCTTCCTCGCCTTGCCGGAGGAACACCACACCGGCCTGGTGATTCCTCTTCTTCCTCTTGTCGCCATGACAGCAGGCTCCGTTCTGGCCTTTCTGCTTTACCGCGGGCGGGCGACCGATCCGCTCAATCTCCGCGCGCTTCGGGACCGGCTTTACCTAGACGAGTTCTATGGGTGGATCATCGAGCATACTCAGGATGCCCTTGCGAGACTTTCCGCTTTCATCGATCGCTGGCTGATTGACGCCGGCGCGGTGCGGGGCGCCAGCAGCGCGACCTGGGGATTTGGAACGGTGCTGCGCTTGCTCCAGGTCGGGAACCTGCAGGCCTACGCCATCCTTTTTGGGTTCGGGATCGTCTGGGTGATCTACTTCGTCATTTTCCGCTAATGCTTTTTTTCCTCACTCTCGTCCCGTTGCTGGCTGCGATCGTTATCCTGCTGGGCGCGCCGGCGCGTCTCACCGCACTAACGGGAGGGGCGCTGGCCTTTGGCGTAAGCCTCCTCCTCTACGCGCGCTTCAACCCGGTCGTGTCCGGATTCCAGTTCGTGACCTCGGTTCCGGTCTCGCGGACGCTGGGGTTGAACTTCGCGCTCGGGCTCGATGGCCTCAGCCTCACGATGATTTTGCTTTCCACCATTGTGCTGCTTGCTGCGATCTGGTTTACCGGCGAGGTCGCTCATCATGAGCATTCCTTTTATGCCTCGCTCCTGCTCATGGCGGGCGGCGCCATCGGCGCCTTTGCTTCCCTCGACCTCTTTTTCTTCTACGCGTTCCATGAGCTCGCGCTTATTCCCACGTTTCTCCTGATCGGCATCTGGGGAACGGGGAATCGCCGCGCGGCCGCTTGGAAAGTGACGATCTATCTGGCCATCGGCAGCTTCGTTCTCCTCCTCGGATTAATCATGCTCTATCAGGCAGTGCCGGTCGCATCGCGAAGTTTTGATTTGCGCGTCCTGCAGCAGGCCAAGATTTCAGCGACGGCACAGACGCCGATTTACCTTCTGCTTCTTGCCGGCTTCGGAACGCTGATCTCTCTCGTGCCTTTCCACACCTGGGCACCGGAAGCTTACGCGAGCGCCCCCGCCCCGGCGGCCATGCTGCACGCGGGCGTTCTCAAAAAGTTTGGCCTCTACGGCCTGCTCCGCCTCGCTTTACCCATTTTGCCCGAGGCGGTGCACGCCTGGGCGCATCTTCTCCTGCTGCTTTTGCTTGGCAACATTATCTACATTGGTCTAGTCACTATCGCGCAACGCCGCCTCGACTGGATGCTCGGTTATTCGAGCGTCATGCACATGGGCTACATATTCCTGGGAATCGTCAGCGCCAACCTCTTGGGCGCGACCGGCGCCGCGCTTCTGATGTTTGCCCACGGCCTTTCCATCGCTCTCCTCTTTGCCCTCAACGGCGAGGTGCGGAAGAACGTTCCGTCGCTCAACTTCGATTCCCTTGGCGGCCTGGCCAAACAAATGCCGATCGTAGCGTTCCTCTTCGGTCTCGCCGCCTTCGCCGCCATCGGGTTGCCGGGATTCGCCAACTTCCCGGCCGAGATCATGGTTTTCTTCGGAGCCTTTCGCACCGGGTTCGACTTTGATCATTTCCATCAATTTCAATGGACGACGCTTCTGGCGTTATGGGGCGTGGTGATATCCGCGGTCTACCTGCTCCGCGCGTATCGTCGCACTTTCTTCGGAACGGCAGTGGCGGACCGACCGCCAGTCAGGGAGCTGCCTTATAGTCTTCGCTTCCCAGCGGCACTCTTGATGGCGACGTCACTCTATTTCGGTTTTTTCCCCCAAGCGCTCGTGCAGAAAATCATGCCGGTCGTTCGGCCTTACTTCGCCGCCTCCCGATGATCCCGGCGCCCGCTTTGGAAACGGCGGCCGTCGCCCTGGGTTTGCTCTTGCTCCTGGTGGAAGCGTTTGCGCGAAACCTCGATCGTCGATGGCTCGCCTACCTCGGAGCAGCCGGGTTGATCGTAATCTTCGCCGCTACCTTTTTCGTTAACCCCACGCCGCAA
The DNA here is from genome assembly GCA_040006335.1 of Verrucomicrobiota bacterium. Classification (GTDB taxonomy): domain Bacteria; phylum Verrucomicrobiota; class Verrucomicrobiia; order Chthoniobacterales; family UBA10450; genus AV69. The sequence continues at coordinate 4,554 of JBDTXE010000011.1, forward strand.
AGCTCGGCACCGCTCTGGCACTTTTATACCGCCGATCCTCTGGCATTGATCTTCAAACGCATCGCGCTTGCAACCACGGTGGTGGTGCTCTTTTTGATGGTCGACTACGCTCCGACGGCGCGCGCCGGAATCCAGGGAGCTACGCCGCAGGCCGGACTCGGCGAGTTTTTCGCGCTGCCGCTTTTCACCTGCGCCGGCCTGATGTGGATGGCGTCCGCGATCGACTTTGTCATGATCTTTGTCTCGCTCGAGCTGGTCACGATTTCCTTTTACGTTCTCGTTAGTTACACCCGGCGGAACTCGCTGACCCTGGAAGCAGGCGTGAAATACCTTGTCTTAAGCGCGCTCTCGACCGGCTTTCTCGTCTACGGAATCACCTGGGTCTTTGGCGCGACCGGCCAGACAAACCTGCGCGCGATTGCCGCGATCTTCGAGAGCGGAAACTACGAACGATCCGCCGCTCTCTTTGGAGGCGTGCTTATCCTGGTGGCCCTCGGTTTTAAAATCGCCGCCGTCCCCTTCCAACTCTGGGTCGCTGATGTGTATGAGGGAGCGCCCACCCCGGTCACCGCTTATCTTTCGGTGGGTTCTAAAGCCGCCGGGTTCGTCGTTCTTTTGCGCGTGCTTGAGCCTTTTCTTCTGCTTCAGCCCATGCAAACGCTGCTCGTCCTGATTTCAGCTCTCACCCTTCTCTACGGGAACCTCGCGGCCCTCCCGCAGTCGAACGTGAAACGATTGCTCGCTTACTCCAGCATCGCCCACGCTGGTTATCTGCTGATGGCCGTCGTCTCCTTCTCAGGACGTGCCGTCACCTTTTATCTCGTGGCCTACATGCTCATGACCCTGCTGAGCTTTGCAGTCCTCATTCTGGTCAGCGAGAAGGGCACCGCCGATCTCACGAGTTTTGCGGGTCTTTCGCGCCGCTCTCCATTTCTTGCCTTTGCCATGTTGATCGCGATGGCTTCACTTGCCGGCCTCCCGTTCACCGCCGGATTTCTCGGAAAATTTCTGGTTTTTGAAGCGGCTCTCTCCGCGCGTCATTTCGGCTTGGTCATCATCGGAGTCATCACCGTCGCCGCCGGGTTTTATTATTACTTCAAGGTGATTCGGGCGATCTATTGGGACGAACCCGCTTCCACTCAGCCAATTCTCGTTAGTCCGGGAACGCGTCTCCTCATTGTCCTGCTGATCGCCGGCATCTTCGTTTTCGGAGTTTATCCACAGCCAGTCTTCGACGCCCTTGACGGATCGGCGGTCGCCGCCGTAACCGCGGCGCACTAACTCAGTCGCTCAGCTCCACATTCCAATAGGCGAGATCGACAAAATGTCGCCAGCTCTCATGCTGCGGACTGCTAAACGTAACGTGAACAAAGGGACGCCACTTCGGCCGCTTCGGACGCCGGACCAGCGCCATGTGCGCTTCGTGCGGGAGCCGATTTCCTTTGCGGGTGTTACACGGAATACAGGAGCAAACCACGTTTTCCCAGGTGGTTTGCCCTCCACGATCGCGGGGCAGAACATGATCGAGATTCAATTCGCTCCGTTCGAAAATGCGGCCGCAGTATTGGCAGGTGTTCTTATCCCGCTCGAAGACATTGTGCCGCGTGAACTTCACTTCCTTCTTCGGCAACCGGTCGAAAAGCACGAGCACAATGACGCGCGGAACGCGAATCTTCCACGAGATCGTGGTCACCATCTCCGGTTCGGGAGCGTCGAGCGACAGATCGCGCCAGCTTTCGAAGTCGTGCGTGAAGAAATTGTCGGCGCCATCGCTGGCGACGACCTGCGCATGACCCGCGTAAAGCAGAGTAAAGGCGCGACGCGCCGAGCAAATATTTACCGCCTGCCAAAGGCGATTCAGCACCAGGACCTGACTGTTCAGTAACGTATGCAAACGTTTGTGCCTCGTAGAAGAAGCTGTCGCAACCTCAGCCCCCCGCTCCGAGTCGCGCGAGATTATCATCCGCCTCCCTGAGTGTCAACGCAGCCAGGTTTGTTCGCGACCAGGCGACGGCTGCTTCCTCGAGCCACGGTATCCTCATTTGCGTCGCTGTGTCCCCCGCGTTATCGCCAAAACTGATGCCGGATTCTGCCATACGTGAATCGTTCCATCTGGGCCGCGACCTTTTGCGCCGATTCCGTTACCCTTTTCGCTGCTACGTCATTTGCGCCATTCCACGCTCCGGCAGCAACCTGCTCAGCGACGGGTTGCGCGCGACCGATCGGGCTGGTCGTCCGCAGCAGTTCTTTTCGCACCTGGCAGAGGCGCGATACGCCGAAAGGCATCATCTCGCCCCGATCACGGATTACGCCGCCTACGCCCGCGGCATCATGCGGGCGACCGCGACTACCAACCGCGTCTTCGGCTTCAAGCTTATGGGTTGGAATGTGGCGTCCTTCCTGGCGCGTCTGCGCAATAGTGAAACGGCGGCCCCGAGAGACGCTACCGACCTCGAGATTTTGCGCGCGATATTTCCGCGGCTGCAATTCATCCGCCTGTTTCGTCAGGATAAGTTGCGTCAGGCGATTTCGAAAGCGCGCGCGACGCAAACGGGGCTCTGGAAAGTGCTGCCCGGAAATCACTCGAAAGGCCAACCTGAATTCAATCCGGAGTTGATCGCGCAATGCCTGCGGGAAGAACAGATCGAGACCGGCGTCTGGGATCGTTTTTTTTCGGAAAGCGATGTCTCGCCGCTCGTGCTCGAATACGGCGAACTATGCCGGGATTATCGCGCCGTCGTGGCCTCGGTACTGGACTTTCTTCAAGTTCCGCGCCGTCACCAGGTGAAGATCGCTCCGCCGCGGACGGTAAAGCAAAGTGACGCGCTGGCCGACGATTGGGAAAAACGCTATCGCGCGCTGCCCAGGCCAGAGCAAGTGCGCTGACGCTGGGTGAGGCCTGCTTGCGAGAAAAACATTCGCTTGTATAAGCGGAGGTGCGGTTCTCGCAGAAACTTGACAAGCTAACCACAGGCGCTGCTTACACCAGCGCTCTCCGGCACGTGCGCTCAGCGATCAGAAGGCCCGGACGCGCGCTTTCGGTGGAAGAAATTATCAATTCCATCGACCAGACTCGCTTCGAGCCGCTTCGTCGTAGGTATCACGCTGTCACCGATGCTGTCGGCTGGTCGAAATATCTCGATCTTAATGAATGGGTCGCCATCCACCTCAATCGAGCTCGCCATTTGGGTCTCGATTCCTCACCAACGATGGACATTCTGGATATCGGATGTGGCGCAGGGTATTTCCTCTATATCGCGAAGAAATTCGGGCACGGTATCCTCGGCGTCGACATGGATCTTTTACCGATGTTCGGCGAACTGACAAAGCTCCTTGGTGTGCCGCGCGTGACTACCCGTATTGAGGCGTTTCAGCCGTTGCCTCACTTGCCGCGACAGTTCGATTTCATTACGGCACATCGCATCTGCTTCAACGGCCACAAATCGAAGAATCTTTGGGGGGTGGCGGAGTGGAAATTCTTTCTGGATGACCTCACGCATTACCTGAAGCCAGATGGCCGGGTTGATTTACAGCTGAACCCTGAACGCGATGGCAGTTTCTACTCACCGGAGTTGAAGACCTACTTCGAAAGCCGGGGCGCGGCCGTTTACAACGACGAAGTTTTGTTTCCCAGCGGTGTCCTAAATCGGGCGTCGAAGTCAGGGCGGTGAATTAGGGTTAGGCTAAAGAAACGCTCGAATTAGAGGAAGCCCATCCACCCTCGAGCAGAGCGCGCGTTTCTTCCACTCCGACTCGCCAAACGTTCTGCATCTCATCGTCGGAGCGACTATAGCAGCCGCCGTAGTTGCCATCGTTCAGCTCACGTCGCACTCCTGCGGGGTCGAGTTGGCGAAGAGCTTCCAGATCAACCATCGCCTTTTGCGCTGTCGGCATTTTCACTCCTTCCAGCCGCGTCCACGGAAAGTTTTCCATCCAGGAGGCGTGCGAGGCGACCGCATCGATGGCCTGCACTTCGGCCCAGACTTTGGGAGCGCTCCACCAGTTATGAAATTTTACCCGACAGCCAGGATGATCCACCACCCACTCGCCGACCAGCGCCTGCGCGGGAACGTTGCCGCCGTGCCCGTTCACGATCAGAATGCGTTTGAAGCCGTTCTCGACCAATCCATCGAGAAGGTCTCGCACCACTCCCAAATAGGTGGCGATACGTAAAGTGATGGTGCCGGGATAAGCCCGGAAATAGGGCGTGATCCCGTACGCGACAACTGGAAACACCGGAATTCCGAGCGGTTCTGCAGCTTCGATTGCGAGGCGTTCCGCCAAAATGCTATCCACACTCAGGCTCAGATATGCATGTTGCTCCGTACAACCGAGTGGCAAAACGCAGCGATCGTCCTTCCGGAGATATTCCTCCACCATCATCCAGTTCATCGCGGCTATTTGCATTGGAAAGGGCTAGCGCGGGATGAGGGCAAAGCCAGTGAAAAAGCAAAGCGCGCGCAGCGCCGCGGTGTTCCAGCGCCTTAGCGCCGAGCGACGCGTTTGACAAAATTCCCGCGGAGCCGTTGCTCGTCCTGGGGCACTGCGCCAGCGGCGTTCCCCAGAGCCGCTTCTTCCGACGGCAAAAGATCCTTGAAACGATTTTTGTCGATCGCTTTCATGAAAGCTTCATGCGGCGAGACCATCTTTTGCTGCAGCAGGTTCCAGATGGCGTCATCCATGAACTGCATTCCCTGACCTCGCCCCGAAACGATCACGTCCTGCAATTTTTGCGTCGCGCCTTCGCGAATGATGGCGGCGACAGCAGAGTTGGCGATGAGGATTTCGTTTACGGCCACGCGTCCGCCGCCCGCTTCCGGTGTCTTCTTTAGGAGCAATTGCGCCAACACTCCACGCAGCGAGTTTGCCAGCATCGTCCGGACCTGCGCCTGTTTCGCCACTGGAAAAACGTCCACCATGCGATCGACTGTCTTGCGCGCGTTGTTGGTGTGGAGTGTTCCGAAAACCAGCAGGCCGGTCTCGGCGGCGGTGAGCGCGAGCGACACCGTCTCCAAATCGCGCATCTCGCCTACGAGCACGATATCGGAATCTTCGCGCAAGGCTGCTTTGAGCGCATCGGGGAAAGAGCGGCTGTCCTCCGGAACTTCGCGCTGAGTGATGATGCTGCTTTTGTTCCGATGCACGAACTCGATCGGCTCTTCGATCGTGACGATATGCCGTGCGGAGTTGCTATTAATGTAATCGACCAAGGCTGCGAGGGTGGTTGATTTTCCCGAACCAGTCGGACCGGTGACCAGGACCAAGCCACCACGGAGATGACCGAATTCTTTAACGACTGGAGGAATGCCGAGTTGTTCGAGAGTAGCGATCTTCGTCGGGATGAGGCGAAAGACGGCTCCATAACCGTTCGCTTGCTTCAGGTAATTGCAGCGAAAGCGCGAGGCGTCATCCATTTCGTAGGCAAAATCAAGGTCGCCGCGCTCCTCATAGAGGTTCCAGTTCCGCTCCCCTGCGATTTCCCGCAGCATCTGCTCCGCCTCTTCCCGCAGGACCGGTTCCGGACGCATCGGCATGACATCGCCGTGTCGTCGCATTTTTGGCGGCTGTCCCTCACCGATATGGAGGTCAGACGCGCCGTGCGCGACGATCGACTGTAGAAATTGATCGATGTAAGGCATTGCTTTCTATCGCTCGGTCGTCCGCGCCATCACGATGCCGGCGTCATGCGCCGTTGAGGTGCTGCCGAACCACCTGCTTTTGATCGGCACGCGCCATTACCTCATCGTTGCTGATCAGCCCTTGCGAGGAAAGATGGAGCAGGGTGTCATCCATTAACTGCATTCCCTGCTTGCGACCTGTCTGGATGATACCCGGCAGCATAAAGGTTTTGGCTTCGCGAATGACGTTGGAGACGGCGGGCGTGTTGGTCAGCGTCTCCAAGGCGAGGACGCGTCCAGTCCCGTCCGCCCGCGGGACCAGTTGCTGACTGATTATTCCGCGGAGCGATTCGCTGACCATGATCCTGATTTGCTCCTGCTGGTCGGGCGGGAAAACATCGAGCAGGCGATCGAGCGTGCGCGCGGCGGTGCCGGTATGCAGAGTGCCGAGCACGAGATGTCCAGTCTCCGAAGCGGTGATGGCGAGTGAAATGGTTTCCAGATCGCGCATCTCTCCCACCATGATGACGTCGGGATCCTCCCGCAGGGCTCCGCGAAGCGCGGCGCCAAACGATGCCGTGTGGGTATGAACCTCACGCTGGGTAATGTGGCAGTTTTTTGGCTCGAAAACGTACTCGATCGGATCCTCCAGCGTGATGATGTGCTCGTGGCGTTCGAGATTAATCTGCTCCACCAGTGCGGCGAGGGTGGTGGACTTCCCACTCCCGACCGCGCCGGTGACAAGGATCAGCCCGTTATGATAACGCGTGAGCAGCTTCAGATGCTCAGGCAAACCAAGCTCGTCCATCGTGCGCACGTGCGTGTTGATGATGCGGAAAACCAAGTCCGTGCCGAGCCGTTGCCGGACGACGCTGGCGCGGAAGCGAGCCTGACCATTGGCGTAGGCAAAGTCAGCGTCTCCGCGTGTCTTTAACAGTTCCTTTTGCGCCCCCGAAAGAAAGCCTTCAGCTAAACGCGTCGTATCGGACGCGGTCAACCGTGCCGCGTCGGGCCAGATCGGCTGCAACGACCCATGCATGCGCCAGATCGGCGGAGCATTTACCCCCAGGTGAATGTCGGACGCTCCGGCACCGAAGCCAATCGCCAGGTAATCGTCGACGTGGTGCAAGATTGCTGAGGACATATGCCTCGGCAATCATGACGCACGGGCCCGCTCAGCGTAAACTGAAAATCAGGGCTTGGGGCCTCTGGCGCCGAAACCGCCGAACTTCTGGGTGATAAATTTGATCACCATGGGCCTGGCAATATCCCCAAGAAGCTTCGCTCCCGCGACCGCCAATCCCGCCTTGGCCACTCCCTCTCCCGTGTCGCTCTTCTTGCCGAAGCGCACTTTTGGAGTCTTCACGTAGACTTTCTTGGTCCGGGCAGGCGCAACCGCCATGACCGCTCCGAGCAAGGCAAGCGCACCCGACCAAACAGCCGGCGAGTGACGAAAGGAGTCTTTGATCTTCCGCGGAAAATCCACTTCATAACGCAGCCCGCGCAATTCGCGATCCATGCGTTGTCGGGAGAGCGCGATATCGCTCTTTATGGCTGCTCTGTCTTGCCGAGGGATTTCAGCCATTTCTGGTCCTGTTTGAGTTCGGCGCGAGTCTCGGCATAAAGCCGGCCGCGCAATTTACCTTTTGCCAAAAATGCACAAGCCACCGCGACACCCAAGTGTAGCACTCCCACCGCCAGGGCGATCCACGTCCAAGAAATGCCGGCAAGATGCGCGATCCCAAAGATCACGCTCGCCAAGATGAAAATGTAGCCAAAGATGACCGCAATCAGCGCTCCCAGGCCGAAGGCGAGCACCGCCACCAGCTGGAGCAAAACGCCTTTCGACTCACTCGCCAACAACGCGGCTCGCGTTTCGACGACTGAAAAAAAGGCACTGACAAATCCGACCGCATTGTCGATCAACCCCGCGTGACCCGCGGGATTATACGACCTCGCGGTGAAGCGAGCCATGAGTTACGGCTAACGCCGGAAAATCAAACCGAGGACGAAGCCGACACCGACGGCGGTGACGACGGCGCGCATGGGGTTTTCGCGCACGTAATCTTCCCCGTCCTCCTGCAGGGTGCGGACACGCCCTTTCGCGTCGTCCCAAACCTGCGTAGCCTTCTCGCGATAATCGTCCGCCATCGCGCCGGCCGCAGACTTAACGTCCTCCGCCGCCTGACGCGCGTGCGTCTTGCTGCTCTCCAGCTTCGCAGTTGGTTCCGACCCGATCGCGCCGCTCATACTGCTTGAGCTGCCCGTTCCCTTATGCATGTCTTCGTTTGCCATATCTTCCTCCAATTTTTCAACAACTGTTGTCCGCGATACCATGCGCCCGAAAGCGCGCTGCTTCCACCTCTTAAACGAAACTGCGGCATCTCTCGGATGTTTACAACGCTCGCCAAAGGCACGCTAGCACCCATGCCTCTCCTGGGTGCTCCGGCCGCTATTGTTCTCGGAAAACGATGCGCGCTTTCGTCAAATCGTACGGGGAAAGCTCGACCGAAACTTTGTCGCCCGGAACAATGCGAATGAAATGCTTGCGCATTTTCCCAGAAATATGAGCAAGAACATTGCGTTGCCCGGGAAGATCCACTCGAAACATCGTGCCGGGTAATACCTGAGTCACCGTCCCTTCGGTGGTGATCTGCTCTTCCTTCGGCATCACAATATCGTATGCCCTCCCGCCTGATCTTCAACTCGCGCGCCGTCTCCTACAGACCAAGCCGTTCCGCGTCGGCCTGCAGCGCGGTGACAACGTGACCGATGACCTCGGGCAGCGGCATCCCGAGCCCTTCCGCGCCGCGCACCATGTCTTCGCGCTTGACCGCGCGCGCGAAAGCTTTGTCCTTCATCTTCTTTGTCACGGCCGCGACATCGACCTCGCGCAGGCTCTTTCTTGGACGGACTCGAGCGACCGCCATGACGAACCCGCTTAATTCATCAACCGCGTAAAGGGTTTTCTCCAAAGGTGTAATACGCTCCTCGCCGCTGTAATCCGCGTGGGTGAGAATTGCACGAGTGATCTCATTACTCCAGCCGTGCTCCTGCAGCCATTTCACTCCGGTGAATGGATGTCCCGTTCGCGTGGAAACATCATAATCGGGGTAACGTTCGTAATCCATATCGTGCAAGAGCCCGACCGCTTCCCACAGGTCCCTGTCCTGCCCCTGCAGCGTGGCAAAATGACGCAGCGCGTCGCTCACGGCATAGCAATGGCGGCGAAGGCTTTCCGCTTGCACCCATTCATGGAGAAGGAGGAGAGCCTTTTCTGTCAGCATTCTCCCAGCTTAGGAAACGCTGGCGTCGACTCAACCGTCGAACACCGTCAGAAGGAAGCGACCGACTACGAACCAGCCTTGCCGCCGCTTCCCTTTTTCCCCCAGAGCGCTTTCGCCAGGCAGGGTTTGCAGGTGCTGTAGAGCGCGATCTTCAAACCAGGGGGCGCCGCGACGCGGATACTTTTGTAATGCTCATCGCAGACCGGGCAAATGGCCGGCACCTCAATGGACGCGTCTCGGCGTGCGTTTGCTTGCATCCTAGGGTATTTCGCGCGTCGAGGGGTGGGCGGCCTTGAACGTTCCTTCTCTTTCAAAGCGGGAACAAATCAGCGACCGGACCGTGGAAAATGGGCGGTCGAGTCGCCATAGAAAACCCCGACTGTGATTTGAGTCTTATCATTACCCATCGAGCTGATGACATATCCCTGCTTCGAAGTGGCGTGGTATTTCCCCCCCACGGTGGTGCCATAAAAAACGCCGACTTCGCCGCTAAAATCCCAACTCCGGGAACGAACTTCGACCGGGCTCTCAGAACGCGGGCGGAAAGATGTGGTCGGATCGACACTCTCGGCCTGGTAGACCGCCGCTAATGGAGAAACTGCGGCAGTGGGAGTGGTGTAAGCCAGAGTTGCTCCGTACGAAAACAAGTTGGAACGCTCGAGACCCAGACCGGGCCAGGAAACGGGCGCCGGGGAGAGGGAGCGGAAAACATTCGGGCGGAGCGGAACGGGAGCGGTGAGCGTGGAAAAAGAAGGCTCAGACTGCGCAGAAACGGGCGTCGAGAAACCGTAAACCAGCCCACCCAACAAAACAGCAACACCCATGATGCCTTTGACCATTGCCAACGCTCCGCGAAAACGATACGAGCGCCAGCAAAATCTTACCTCGATGCTGCAGCGGCAGTTCATTGCCTCCTCAGCGAGACCGCCGGGAAAAACTCCCCAAGCTCATCTCGGCTCCACCAAGCGCCGGTGCGACGATGATCCTCCGCGTTCGAAAAACGATAGCGGTAGAGGGTGGCACGAACATAGCGCGGCGGATGATCGCGAAACGGATTGGAAGCCAGCAGCCGCGTCACGGACGGTTCGTTCCGCAGCAGGCGCCCCACAAAACCGGTGAACCACCGCTCCTGACGCGCACCGCCGAGCGCAGCAAACCACATTTGCCAATCGAGGCGCGGCTGATGTGGCGCGTTCCAGCGGGGCGCGCGCTTCACGTCGCCCGCCTTCCAGCGGAACTCATAGGGTTTCCATTCGATGCCATCCGCACTCCCTTCCATAACGATCTCGGGTCGTTCCTTGGTCATGACACGGAAAAGGCCGTAACCATTCGCGATACGGAACGGCTCGATCATTTCTTCCAGCGCCGCGAGAGGCCGAGGTTGTTGGGCTGTCGGGCGAATCGAGCTGTAAATGAGCCAAAGGTTGACCGGCAGGGTGACAACCAGCACGACAATGGCGGCGCGGTTCGCCCACAGGTGAATCCGCAAAGGTGCGCGCGACACCCGCAGGCGCGCATTCTTCCCAAAAAGGGAGAGCCAGAACTGATCGTCCAGAAGCAACAGGGAAAGCGCGATCGCGAGCAGATTGAAAAAGCAATAATTGCCGGTGGCCGCGATCCAAACTTGCAAAGCGACCAGCAGGCCGGCCGCAACCGTTCGCACCCGTCGCGGCGCCCACAAAAAGAATGGCACCACGATTTCGATGACGAGGCAGAGCGCGACTAGCGACTTCTTCAACCATTCGGGATGTTTGTCGGCAAACCACGCCAAGATTGTCGGCAGCGGCTGGGTCCAATAGTGGTAGTCGAGCGCGGTCAGGTTCCACCAGCACGGGTCGCCACTGGTCAGCTTCACCATTCCCGACATGAACATGAGCTTGGCAAGGAGAACCTTGAGCAAAAAAAGCCCGGACGCCGAGATATTCTGCTTCGTCGTCAGCCGCCATGAGCCCGGAGCGATCAACAAGGCGAGGAAGCCGGTCTCGAGCAGGAGAATGTCCCATTGAAAACTGAGGAAATCCTGTCCCGCGATCGTTAACGAGAGATAGCAAACAAAACAGGCGAAGAGGGCCGCGAGCGGGAGCAGGCCGCAGGCAAGGAGAAGGGAAGCGATCGCGCCGCCGCCGCAGATGAGGTGCAGCATGCCAGAAGAGGCACTGAACCAGCAAAGGGAGGGGAGTAGAAGATAGCTCTTCGGACCGTAAGCGGCTCGAACCGTCCGAAAAAAATCCCCGGCGGGAAGAATCCCGTGCTCCCCGATAAGCCCATCCAGCTGTGTGCCCAAAGACAGGAAGGCGACGAAAAAGATGAGGCCGAGGAACTGGAGGAAAATGCGGCGGCTGATGCCGTAACGCGGAGAGCGCGCATCTTTCCCCCACAAAAGGGAAGTGGTGGCTGAAGCTAGGGCGCGATGCCGCGCGATCGTGCGATAACCGAGTTCGGAGGCCGCCGCGAACAAGGGCAATTTCTGGTAAAGCCCGAGCGGCCATTGTCGCCGGGGCATCGTCGCTAACGAACGATAGACAGCTTCCGCGCCATGATAGGCGTCGCCGTCCGGCTGAACGAAGATGACGGAACGCGCAAATTCCTCCGGAGGAATTTCGGGAAAGCGCGCCGAAGCCTCCTGCGAAGTCGCGTAGTCGACAGCGGCACCGTTTACTTCCTGCCAACGCTCGACCCAGAGGCGACAGAAGTGGCATTCGCCGTCCCAGATCAGGAGTGGTTTGAGCGGCCGCGAGGAAACGTGTGCAATTACCGCCACGCCTAAGCATCCGCAGGCGCGCCCACGCCGCTACGGGAAAATCGAACGCGGTCGAGCCAATCCGGAAAAGCTCTTCGCTTTCATCCGACGGCAGCGCGCCGTCTCTTACGCGACGAAACTAGCCCAGATCGGAGCGTGGTCGGAAGGCTCCGGACCTTTGCGCATCTCGCGGTCGATCCCGGCGTCGGCGCAAAGATCGGCCAGCGGCGCACTCGCGAGAATTTGGTCGATCCGCAGTCCGCGATTTTTAGGGAAAGCCAGCATGCGGTAATCCCACCAGCTGAAGAGCCCCTCTTCGGGATGATGCATGCGCAGAGTGTCAATAAACCCCAAGTCCTGCACGGCTCGAAACGCGGCTCGCTCTTCTTCCGAACACATGATGGCGCCTCGCCATAACGCAGGATCGTGCGTGTCCCGATCTTCCGGCGCGACGTTGAAATCTCCGCAGGCGGTCACTCGCGGCCATTGTTGCTGCGCCCGCGCTAGGCAAGTTCGCAGCCGCTCGTACCAGCGCAGTTTATAGACAAAGGCGGGTGATCCTACCGCCTGGCCGTTCGGCGCATAGACTGAATAGACGCGGACGCCGCCGACCGTAGCGGCGATGACGCGCGCCTGCAGATCGTCTTCGCCGTCACCGAAGGAGATCATGGGGTCTTCCAGATCGGCGCGGGCCAGGATGGCGACGCCATTATAAGATTTTTGCCCGTGGAAAACCGCTCGGTAACCCATGGCTGACAGCGCCAGTTCGGGAAACTGTTCGTCGCTGCACTTCGTCTCCTGCAGACAGACGACGTCGAGCTGGCCGCGCTCAAGCCAGTCCAAGAGGCGCTGCTCGCGTTTGCGGAGCGAGTTGATATTCCAAGAGGCAATCTTCAAGCGAGCAATTCCTCAAAGGTCGATCGAAATTCCGGGCGGTGGCACCACCACCTCCGTTTGCGGTAACCTGGCGGCGAGCTGGGTCTGCATCCACTTCACGGCGGGTGGATCGCCATGGACCAGCACCACTTTGGCCGGCGCCATCTTCACCGCGAACTCAATCAAAGTTTCCCGTGAGGCGTGCGCGCTGAATTGGAATGAGTCGACCGTGCAGCGCAATTCCTGCGGCGGTTGATCGGGATCCAGCACGACCGCGTCGCCCGACGACGCCGCCCGCAATCTGCCACCGGGCGATTGAGGATCGGCGTAGCCGACAAAATAAATGGCGTGCTGCGGATTCTCGAGCAGCCGGCGCGCGAAGATGTTCGAGAGAGTCTTTTCTGTCATCATTCCGCTGGAAAGGGCGTAGATGCGGCCGGCCCGTGGCGTGGACTCCGAAATGGTGTCGCCATTCAGGACAAAAGGGGAGACCTCCGGCAGCAACTGCACGCGCGGCAGCTGGCGCCGGATCTGGCCTGCGCGTCGATCATAGATCTCGGTCATCTTCGCGCTCAATCCTCCGATGTAGACAGGGGTCTCGGCTAATTCTTCCGACTGCCGAAATTTGTAAATCATTCCAAGAATTTCCTGTGTCTTGCCCAGGGCAAAAACCGGCACAAGGACGCAACCACCGCGGCGAAATGTCTCCCCGATGGCAGCGATAAGGCGCTCCTCTTCGCTGAAGCGGGTCCATCCCTCGGGTTGAGGACTGTCACCGCGGGTGCACTCCATGATCAGCACATCAATCTTTTCGGTTGGAAACGCCGCCGCGAGCGAGATCGTCTGATCGTCGAAGTTTACGTCGCCGGTGTAGAATATCCTCCGCTCTTCGCCTCGCAAAAACACCCCGGTCGAGCCAAGCACGTGGCCGGCGTCCCAGAATTCAAAGGTCACTTCCCCCTCCCCTGCCACCCGATCGCCCCGGGTTGTGTAAGGCTGGCGCAAGGGGCAGCGATGCCAACGATCGACCGCCTTCTCGGCTTCGCGATGAGTAAAAAGTGGATAGATCACCCCCACTTCCAATCGCTGACGCGTCATGACATTCAC
>JBDTXE010000012.1:0-17422 GCA_040006335.1 Verrucomicrobiota bacterium
AAACTCTCTTTCGGAGTTTTCAAATGCCGTCTCTTGAGCGCTTGACCAGCTTGATGACTACGATAATCTGGCCCGATGAAAAATGGGATGTGGGCGCTTTTCGTAATCATTTTACTCCTGCGCCCGGCGCTGCTGGCGGCTCGGGCGCAGGCAGATGGTGGAATCCAGCAGGCCATGTCCCCGGAGCAGTTTCACCGCTCCGGTTTGGATAAGCTGAGCCCCGAAGAACTTAAAAATCTGAACCGGTGGCTTGCTGGCGATCGGGCTGCGATCGCGAAGAAGGCTTCGACGCGGGCTGCTCGCGCGTCAGACTTGACCGTGAGCCGCGTGGTGGGATCGTTCAGCGGGCTCAGCGGTGGGACCGTTATCCGTCTAGAGAACGGCACTGTTTGGAAGCAGGCCAACGCCGAAGACCACTACGGGCCTTCGCCGGTAGAGAATCCCGGAGCGGCGGTCTTTCACTCGGCCTTCGGTTTCAAGATGCGGATCGAGGGTGTCCCAGAGTTCTACGTTAATCAGGTTCGCAATTAGCGGTCCCGATCACGCTACCCCGCAGGCACTAGCAAGCGCTTCAAATCGAAGGCGTCGTGCGTCAGGCGCACGGCGGCCTCGGCGTCCTTTTCATCGATCACCACGGCGATTTTGATCTCGGAGGTCGAGATCAATTCGATGTTGACCCTCCCGCGCCCGAGCGCCTCGAAAAATCGCGCGGCCACCCCCGAGTGTGATCGCATTCCGATCCCGACCACGCTCAGTTTCGCTACTCCGCTCCGAGCGTTGATCCCGGATGCTCCAATCGTGGCGGAGAGAGGTGCGAGGATTTTCCGGGCTTCCGCCAAATCGTTCTCGTGCACCGTGAACGAGACATCCGTGGTATCGCCGCTCGAGACATTTTTCACAATCATATCGACAATGAGATTGGCGCGGGCGATCGCGCTGAAGATCTCGCCCGCGACTCCAGCCCGGTCCGGAACGCCGCAGATCGTCACCTTCGCCTGTTTGCGGTCGAGGCTGACACCGCGCACAACGACTTCTTCCATGTTCGGGGTTTCGTCCCTCGCCACCGTTCCCGGGACGCCGGTGAAACTGGAGCGAACCTCGAACGGCACGCCGAATTTTTTGGCAAACTCCACTGCCCGGGATTGCATCACCTTCGCCCCCGCCCCTGCCATTTCGAGCAGCTCGTCGTAGGAAATTTCGTCCAGCTTATTTGCTTCCGCTATCAGGCGAGGATCGCAGGTGAACACTCCATCGACGTCGGTGAAGATCTGGCAGGCGTCAGCGTTCAACGCCCCGGCAAGCGCGATGGCACTAAGGTCCGATCCGCCGCGCCCGAGCGTAGTGGTCTCACCATCTGGATTCTGGCCCTGAAAGCCCGCGACAACCACGATGAGATCCTCGGCCAGGAGAGCCTGAATCCGTCGCGGACTGATGTTGGCAATCTTCGCGCGCGTGTGAGCGCGATCGGTAAGAATACCAGCCTGGGCGCCACTAAGGGACACGGCCCGTGCGCCGAGCGCGTTCACCGCCATAGCGGTCAGGGCAGTGGCTGCGCTCTCACCGGTGGCGAGCAAGCTATCGAGCTCGCGAGGACTGGGCTGAGGAGAGATTGCGTGCGCGAGTTTCAGCAGGCTATCGGTCACTCCCGCCATCGCGGAAACGACAGCGACGACCCGACAACCTTCCTTCTGCGTGGCGACGAGTCGCTCCGCCACAGCACGAATGCGCTGCGGATCTCCCACCGAAGTGCCACCATATTTTTGAACGATCAGCGGCATAGGGACGGTAGGAAATACATGATAGGGGCTGCGAAGCGTTAACGATTTTGTCGCCGGCGCATCAACTCAGGTTAAGATTGCCGCGCGCACTGCTTCGCGCTCCGCTGCCACGGTCTTTTCTGCCGAAAAGCGTTGGGCAATTATCTCAGGATCTTTCAACCCGTGTCCGGTCACGGTGCAGACAATGATCGCAGTTTTCTTGGACGGGAACGATTGGTTTTGAAAGCGTCGTTCCCCGAGCTGCAACAAGGCAGCGATGGGCGCGGCGCTGGCTGGTTCGACAAAAATTCCTTCATGCCGGGCGAGCCATTCCTGGGCATGCAAAATTTCCGCGTCGCTGGCGATTTCAACTCCTCCGCCCGATTCCTGCACCGCGGTTTCGGCGGATCCCCAGCTGGCTGGATTTCCGATTCGAATCGCCGAGGCCACTGTTTCGGGGTGATCGATTTTATATCCGCGAAAAATCGGCGCCGCGCCTTCGGCCTGCACCCCTACCATTAGCGGAAGGGATTTGGAACGGCCAAGCTCATAGTAATGTCGGTAGCCAGCCCAGTAGGCCGAAATATTTCCGGCGTTGCCCAGAGGCAAAAGGTGAAGGAATGGCGCCTCCCCGAGTTGATCGACGATCTCAAACGCAGCCGTCTTTTGGCCGGCGATGCGGTCGGGGTTAATCGAGTTCACAATGCTAAATTCGCCGCTGGCGCCAAGTTCGCGCACAAGGCGGAGCGCGTCGTCGAAATTGCCATCGATGGAAACAATCCGCGCTCCATGTGCAATCGCCTGCACCATTTTACCGGTCGCGATTTTTCCCGCGGGCAATACCACCGCACAGGTGAGGCCGGCGCGCGCCGCGTAGGCCGCTGCCGAAGCGGAAGTGTTCCCGGTCGAAGCGCAGAGCAGAGCGCGTGCTCCGCTCGCCTTCGCCTTGGTCACGGCCACCGTCATGCCGCGATCTTTGAAGGAGCCGGTCGGGTTGAGCCCTTCGCACTTAACGAAAACTCGACCCGGGAAGCAGATGGCAGCGGCCAGTTTGCTGCATTCAATCAAAGGCGTGGAACCTTCGCCCAGTGTCACGATCGGGAGGCCGGCCTCCACCGGCAGCAGAGAGCGGTAACGGGCAATGACACCTGTGTGCCCGACGATCTCCCCTTCCTTCCCGGTCATGTTCATTGCGCGTAAAGTGGCGAAAAGCGTTGCAAAACGCACGCGCTCGTTTTCGTTTATCCGGTTCGTCCTATGCCCTCATTATCCAAGGAAGAAAAACTGCGGCTGCTGACCACCCTGCTGGAGAGTCGTCATGGCGACCTGCGCGAGCAGAATCTCAATCGTCAGGGCAAGGGTCACTTCCACGTTTCCGGGATGGGGCACGAGGGTCTGGCCGCAATCTCGATGCAGATGGAGCCGGGCGATTACATTGTCCCCTACTATCGCGACCGCGCGCTCGTTCTCGGACGCGGGGTGAGCTCAAGCCAACTGGCGATCGATTACTTCGCCAAGGCAAAAGGCGAAAGCCACGGCCGCCAGATGCCCTCTCATTATAGCTGCCGCGAAAAGAATATCTGGAGTGTGCCGACGCCGACCGGGTCGCAGTTGCTGCCCGCCTGCGGGATTGCCTGGGGAATGCAGCTCGACGGCAGAAAGAATGCAGTGGTGACGACGATCGGGGATGCCGCCACTCGCCAGGGCGACTTTTTCGAGGCGATCTGTTTCGCGAAAGAACGTCGCCTGCCCGTGCTCTTTGTCGTGGAAGACAACGCCTACGGCATCAGCAGCCCGACGCGGAAAATTAATCCGCGGGCGCTCGATGTGGTGCAACCAAGAGACTGGCGAGAAATCAATGGCGCCGATCCCGCGGAAATTCACGCGGCGGCAACGGAGGCCTTCGCTCACATGCGTGCGGGAAAAGGGCCGGTCTTCTTCTGGGTAATGATGGAGCGGCTGTCGAGTCACACCAGTTCGGACGATCACAAACTCTACCGGACAGCCGAAGAACTCGCCGCCTGCGAGGAGTTCGATCCGCTGCGGACCTGGAAGGAACACCTGATTGGTGAAAAACTTATTACCGACGACGAGTACACGAAGCTTGATCGCGAGATCAAGGAACGGATTCGGCGTGAGTTTGCTCAAGCCGAAAAGGCGTCTGATCCCTCCGCGGATGAGCTTTTCCTGGAGGTCATGGGCGAATGGCCTTCGCTGGATGAAGAGGTGCTCCCCGCAGGGAAATATCGCATTGGCGACACGGTGAATCAGACGCTGCGTCTTGGTCTGGAGCGCGACCCGAACCGGCTCATCTTCGGGGAGGACATCGAGGATCCCAAAGGTGGCGTTTTCCGTCTGACGCAAAAGCTTTCGAGCGCTTTTCCGAAGCAGGTGTTCAACTCTCCCTTAGCCGAATCCACCATTCTTGGCGTCGGCTGCGGCCTTGCGTCTTATGGCAAGCGACCAGTCTTCGAGCTGCAGTTTGTGGATTTCATCGGGCCCGGCTGGAATCAGCTCGTGACAAATATCTCGAATCTGCGCTGGCGCTCCTTCGGGAAATGGAAATGTCCGCTCGTTCTTTACGCGCCTTACGGAGCTTATTTGCCGGGCGGAAGTTTGTGGCATAGCCAGGCTAATGAGGCGCCACTGGCGCATTATCCCGGGCTCGCGGTCGTCATTCCCTCCACTCCGGAAGATGCGGCGGGCTTGCTCTGGACGGCGATGCACTGCGACGATCCGGTGATTTTCCTCATACCCAAACACATGTTCTGGGCGGAACGCGAAACGAAATCTCCGGTCCGTGCGATCCCCTTGGGCCGGGCTCGCAAATGGCAGGAGGGAGCGGACGTAACCGTGGTGGCCTGGGGCAACACCGTCGAGAAAACATTGGAAGCGATTTCGGAAATCGGCTCGGAGGTAAGCGTCGAATTGATTGATCTGCGCTCGATCGCACCGTGGGATCGCGAAATGGTGACGGAATCCGTGCGCAAGACCGGCCGGATCGTGGTGGTGCAGGAAGACACCGAAAACTGCAGCGTGGGACAGATGATCATCACGCATCTTGCGGCCGAGTTATGGCGCGAAATGCAATGCCATCCAATTCTCGTTAGTAAGGGCAACGTCATGATCGGTTACAACCCGATCTACGAATATGCGGCGTTGCCCGACACCGCGCGGATCGTTGCCGCCATCCGGCAAAGCGCCGCCTCCAAGCAGAGCCGATCGCCCACCGCTTCGACTGGCCCGCGGGATGAGGCCAGCACGGTCGACGCGGAGGCGTCCCTCGCGGCAAAACCCGCGAGCGAGCCGGCGCGCGCCAAGTCGCAATCGCAGAAGATCACGGTGCCCATTATGGGCGAAGGCATTCGGACGGCGAAGATTGTCTCTCTGCTGAAGCAGCCGGGCGACAAGGTGGAGCTCGATGACCCCCTCTGCGAGGTGGAAACCGATAAGGCAGTCTATCCGATCGAGTCATCTTTCGCAGGAACCATGGGCGACTGGAAGGTGATGATTGGCGCCAACGTCGAAATCGGTGAGGAATTAGGAGCGGTGCTGGCCGAGGGCGAGGATGCGGAAGAACAGATCACCGCCTCTTTTGAAGAAGGCGTAAAAGACCCGGATCGCGGGAAGAATGACCGCATAAATGCGGCTCCGCATCGCTCCGCCGGAAACGGTGCCGGTCCCGCCAACCAGATACAGACGCGCGAGCCAGCGCTCTCCCCGACAATCACGCGCAAGCTCGAGCGCGTGGTCTCGGCCAACCTCCAGATCGACGCGCGGTGGGAGACGATTCGCGCGGCAAGGGACGAACTGAAGCGAGCGGAAGGCAAGAATGCTCCCTCACCGTCGGTGATGGTCGCCTGGGCAGTGGTGCGCGCGATGGAAAAGAACCCACCCTTTCGTCGGTTGATGCTGGAAGACGATCGCATTGTGGAAAAAGAGAATTTCGATCTGGGAATGGCAGTGGCGTTGGACGGCGACCGCCTCGCCACCGCGGTGATCACCGACGCCGGCGGAAAAACCTGGGAGGAATTCGCCCGCGCCTACCGCGAAGCAGTGGAAGAGACGCGGCGCGGCCGAGTCGATGCCATGAACGCGCCGGTCGTGATCAGCAGCCTCGGCGCATTCGGCGTCCGGGCGGCCGCGCCGATCGTCGTGCCACCCTCTGTCGGCACCCTTTTCGTGGGCTCCGCGCACCGCGAACTCACCGGCAATAAAGGCGACGACATCGCCGAAGTGATTACCCTGTCTCTGACCTTCGACCATCGCATCGTCAATGGTGCCGGCGCGGCCAACTTCGTCCACGCGATCAAAGAGCAGATCGAAGGCTTTGCGCTGCCCGAAAACGCGACCGCGAAATCTAACGGAAACTAGCTAACGAGAGTTCGAAACCGCGGGCGAACTTTCCTGCATGATCTTCAGGACTTGCCGCAGCGGTGCATCGCTCACCCTGTTCGCCCCGACGAAAGGGTGATCGAGCACGAAGATGAGAAACAAGATCAGGCTAAGAGTAAAGGTGAGCATCGCGGTCATGGCATATTGCGCGAGCGAGCGCGGCATGCCGAAAAAATAAGTCGAACAGACCGTGATCACGCCGCCGGAAAGCAATACCAGCCAGACGACCGTCGGCACGGTATCGCTCCCGGAGAAAATGCGCAGGCGACGATAATCCGCCAGGCTATCGAGCCGCTGTAGCGTCTCGGCGTAAAGCTCGCGGTTGGGAGCGTCCTTTTCGTCCATGCCGTTAAAGAGCCTGATCAGGTTGCGGAGTGAACTGGCTGAGCGGAGCACGATGTTGCCAGTGCCCATGCGGGCGAGCTCGTCTTCGTCGACCGCGCGCAAGTAATCGATCATGTTCCCGCGGATGGAGGCGGCGACCGCCGGAGGGAAGGACTCCGCGCTGTAGAAAACATCAAGCGCGCTGTTCGCTTCCAACTGAAGGTTTTTGCTCGCATCGGTGTAGCCGCCCCAGGTTACGAAGACGGCAAACGCCACGATAACAGCGTAGAGCCAGCCAAAAGCGTTAAAGATGATGGCAGCGACTTCGTGGTTCTCCTTTAACGAAGCGATGGAGTAGCGACGCCGAACGAAGTAGAGACCGAGAAGGGAGACTGCGATCGCCAGCGCGCCGACGAGGAAAAATGAGAGGGCGCTCGGAAGGTGTAGGATAAGATCCGCTCCGCGCTCCTCCGCGGCGGGGCCGCTCATAACGCGCTCCAATTCGGCGGCCTTTTCTCGTTAAAAGCGGCGATCCCTTCCGTTGCTTCGGACGAGCCGCGCGCCTGGAGATGATGCTTGAGCGCAAGCTCGATATCGGTTTCGACCGAGGTGGACCAGAGTTCCTCCAAGAGGCGTTTGGTCTGCGTCGCGGCGCCAGGCGCACCCTGCATGACAGACGTGGCGAATCGTAGCACTTCAGGAAGGACTTCCGGCGCGGGCACGACGCGATTTACCAGCCCCATCGCAAGAGCTCTCTCGGCCTCGACAATCTCGCCACCAAGAAGCAGTTCGCGAATGTCGCGCTCGCGCAACTGTCGCCGGAGAAAAGTCATGACCAATCCCGCGACGAGCCCACGCCGGGTTTCGGGATAACCAAATTTTGTTCGTTCGGCGGCAACAACGTAATCGCAGGCAGACATAATCCCCGCGCCGCCGGCGACCGCCGCGCCATGGACGGCAGCGATCGTGACCGCGGGCGAAGAACTGAGCGCCTTCAAGGTTTGCGCGACAAGCTCCGCCGTCGCGTGTGCCTTGGTCTGATCCTGCGCCTCCTTGAGATCCAGCCCGGTGCAGAACGCGGCGCCCGCACCGCGCAAAACAAGGATGCGGATGTTCGCATCGAGCGCGGCAGCCCTAATCGCAGCGAGTAGCTCGGTGAGTAGTTCGATCGAGAGAGCGTTGCGCCGCTCCGGACGATTGAGGGTGAGAATGGTAAGATGAGGCGATTGCTTTTCGACGAGAATGACAGACATGGGGCAGCTTTGGATTAACTTCGAGTAATGGAGGCCGTCAAGATAGTCGAGTGTCCGCGCGACGCCTGGCAAGGATTGAAGCGACAGATTCCGACCGAGCGCAAGGCCGAATACCTGCGCGCGCTAGTCGCCGCCGGATTTAAGCATATCGATGCGGTCAGTTTCGTTTCGCCCAAGGCGGTCCCGCAGATGACGGACAGCGAAGCGGTTCTGGAGCAACTTGGTCCGACTCCGGGCGTCGAGCTCATCGGGATCGTGGTGAACGAAAAAGGGGCTGAGCGCGCCATCGCGACGGGAGCGGTGACTAAGCTGGGCTATCCCTGCTCGATTTCGGCGACATTCCTGCGCCGCAATCAAAACCAATCGGTCGCCGAAAATCTTGAGGTTTTGCGGAAGATTCAAAAGCGAGCGGACACGGCAGGCCTCGGCACGGTCGCCTACATCTCGATGGCGTTCGGTAATCCCTACGGCGATTTCTGGAACGAGGACGAAGTCGCGCAAGCGGCCCGAACGATTCTCGATGCCGGCGCCCGCACGCTCTCTCTCGCCGATACGGCCGGAAGTGCGGAGGCGGATCTCATCGCGCGGGTGATCGCCGCAGTCCTGGAGCAAAGCAAAGGCGAGTTCGAACTCGGAGTGCATCTTCACAGCGCGCGGACAAAGGCGGGGCCGAAGATTCTGGCAGCGTACGATGCCGGCGGTCGGAGATTCGATTGCGCGATCGGAGGCCTAGGCGGATGTCCCTTCGCTCAGGATGAACTGGTGGGAAATGTGGCGACGGAGGAAGTGTTAAAGGCGCTGAACTCCAGGGGCTGTCGAACCACGCTCGATCTGCGTGCCGTAGCGCAATTGAGCAGCGCTATCGGCGCAGAATTTGCCGGGAGCGACTAGACCTGCACGACGCCGGTGTGAAAGCGGGCTCGCGGCGTGGGGCGGCTGACGTAAGTCAGCAAACGCGTCAGCGTCGCGCGCGTTTCATGCGGCTGGATAATGGCATCGATCCAGCCGCGGGCGGCGCCGTAACGAACGTCGGTTTGCTCTTCGTAACTTGCTTTCACGCGGGCTCGAAGTTGATCCAACTCTTCCGCCGAGGCCTTTTTGTCACCGCGATCGCGGGCACGGGCGAGGATGGAAAAAACCGTATCGCTGGCCTGCGCCGCGCCCATGACGGCGTAGCGCGCATTCGGCCACGCGAGGAGAAACCGGGGGTCGTAGGCTTTGCCGCACAGCGCGTAATTCCCGGCCCCGAAGGAGCCGCCGACGACGACGGTAATTTTTGGCACGACGGAATTGCTGACCGCGTTCACCAGCTTGGCGCCGCTGCGAATGATGCCGCTCTGTTCCGCATCTTTTCCCACCATAAAGCCGGTGACGTCCTGGAAAAAAATGATCGGCAGTCCGACTTGATTGCAGTCCATGACGAAGCGAGCGGCCTTATCGGCGCTGTCCGCGTAGATGACGCCGCCCATTTGGATACCTTCGGTTTTGGTTCGCACCTGGAGCCGCTGGCTGGCGACGATGCCGACGGCGCGCCCGGCAATACGAGCATAAGCGGTCACCAGAGTTCTACCGTAATCAGCCTTGTATTCGTCGAGGGAGTCGGCGTCGATGATCGACGCCAGGAGATCACGCGCGTCGTAGGGTCGATGGCCGTCGAGACTGATCAAATCATAGACGGCATCGAGGCTGCGCGCCGGTTCCCTGGCCTTTTCGTCGCTCGTTCGTTTGTCGTTAGCTTCCGGTAAGAGGGAGACGAGGGAGCGTAAGCGCTCAAGGCAAACTTCGTCGTTCTTCTCATAGAAATCGACGGTCCCACTGATCTCGGCATGCATCTTCGCTCCGCCCAATTCCTCCTGCTCGACGATCTGCCCGATGGCCGCCTTCACCAGGGAGGGACCGGCGAGGTAAAGGCCGCTTCCTTCGGTCATGAGAATTTTGTCGCACAGCACCGGCAGATAAGCGCCGCCCGCAACGCAATTGCCCATGATGGCGGCAAACTGCGGCACGCCGGCAGCGGAAAGGACCGAATTGTTGCGAAAGATGCGACCGAAGTCGTCCTCATCGGGAAAAATCTCGTCCTGCATCGGCAGGAAAACGCCGGCCGAATCGACAAGGTAAATCAACGGCAGGTTGCACTCGAAAGCGATACGTTGCGCGCGGATTAATTTCTTCGCGGTCTGCGGGAAGAAAGCGCCCGCTTTCACCGTGGCATCGTTTGCCACGATCATGCAGGGAATTCCGTGCACGTTCCCGATCCCCGCGACGGCGCCCGCCGCGGCGATACGGCCCCACTGCTCATACATTTTGAAGGCAGCCCAAAGACCGAGTTCAAAAAAAGGAGAGTCGGGATCGAGCAGACGAGAGATCCGTTCGCGCGCGAATAAACGGCCGAGCTTGTGCTGGCGTTCCTGCCCCGCTTTGCCGCCGCCTTCGCGCAGCTGGACCTCTTCGGCGAGGATCGCCTCGCACCGGCTTCGCAGAGTTTCGGCAGCGGCTGACTTCATGCGCTGCACGCTTAAGCTGGAGGACGCGCTACTTCAAGCGGCGCACGCGAAAATCACCGGGACGCAACCCGGCTCTCAATAGATATCAGCTTCCGAACGATATCCGGAGTCCCCACGGATGCTCCGCAGGCGCGCCCGGCTGCCACGTTCCGACGAAGGCCGATTGAAGAGATCAAGGGCGCGCTTCACCACATACGGAACCGCCGCTGCCGTACCGATGGAAACCAGCGCGACCGCGGCGATATGGCGCACGGGACGCTTGATCCGTTCGGCCACGAGGAGACCCAAGCCCAACCCGAGCGAAGTGCGCATGACTACCAAAAGCGGCTCCATCGGGATATCTTCCGGGGTCTTTACGATCGGAAACGGCATGGCGTCACTTCTATACGTGGCAGAACGCAAAAATAAACGGGAAATTCTTGCACGCGCGCAGGATTGGTCCGACGAGGGAGCGGAATCATGGGTGGTGAACTTTACGCGTTAATTCTGGCCGGCGGCAGCGGCGAACGCTTTTGGCCGTTGAGCCGGCGAACTCTTCCCAAGCAACTGTTGCGCCTCGTCTCGGAGAAGACTCTGCTGGAGACAACTTTCTCGCGCTTGCAGGGGCTGGTTCCGCCGGAGCGCATCCTTGTCTTAACGAATGTTGAGCAGGAGGAGGCGACCCGATCGGTCCTGCCTCAATTGCCGGCCGATAATATTGTCGCCGAACCAGCAAAGCGAGACACTGCCGCCGCCGTTGCCCTGGGGGTGGGCTGGGTGGCGAAGCGCGACCACACCGCAACCATGGTGGTCCTGCCCGCCGATCATGTGATCGACGATACCGCTGGTTTCCAGACAACAATTAGTATCGCTGCGCGGACTGCGGAAAAACACAACGCCCTGGTGACGATCGGCCTTCGGCCTAAGTCGGCTCACCCTGGTTATGGCTACATTGAGTTAGGCGAGCCTCTCGATCAGGCGAACAAAGTCTGGCGAGTGTCGCGCTTTCGCGAGAAGCCGAACGCGGAATTGGCGGAATCGTTCGTGCGCACCGGTAATTTTTGCTGGAACGCGGGGATGTTCGTCTGGAGTGTGCCGACGGTCCTCACGGAATTTAACCGGCACGCGCCGGAGCTGGCGCGTTTTCAGGCAATGTGCAGCGCGTCAGACTCGTTTGCTCAGGCTTTGGGCGAACGCTTCGCCCGCCTCCCGAAAATTTCTTTCGATTACGCCATCATGGAAAAAGCGGATCATGTTCTAATGGTGGAAGCCCAATTCGACTGGGACGATGTCGGGGGGTGGCAGGCGGTGGCGCGTTACTTCCAGAGCGACGAAAACGGCAACGCGGCGAATTGCTCGGTAACGGCCCTGGACGCGACCGACAACATCGTTTTCGACGAGGAGGTCGGGAACGTGGCGCTCCTGGGGGTGAACAACTTGATCGTAGTGCGAACCGGCGATGCGATCCTCGTCTGTCATCGTCACCATGCGGAAAAGATAAAAAATCTCGTCGCGAAACTGCCGAAGAAATTGCAATGAAGCGAACCATGGGACTCGATCTTGGCGACGCGCGCACCGGCGTGGCTGTATCCGACGAGTTGCGAATGCTGGCGCACCCGCTCGAGACGATTGAGCAAGCCTCGCCTGAGGCCGTTGCTCGCCGGGTGAAGGAGTTGGTGGCAGAGAAGGATGTCGATTGCGTGGTCGTGGGATTGCCCCGGCATATGAACGGCTCGTATGGAATCGGCGCGGAAAAGGCGCAGGCGTTTGTGACCCTGCTGCGCGCGCATATTCCTTCGGAGGTCGTGACCTGGGACGAACGACTTTCCACCGTCGCCGCCGAGCGCTTCCTGCGGGAAGCGGGAAAAAAAACACGCGCGACTAAAGGCATTCGCGATCAGGTCGCGGCGCAGATCATTCTGCAAAGCTATCTCGATCGTGCGAGCGTGTGAGCGTCCGTCGCTTGAAGCTTGTCCTCGCCTATAACGGGCAAGGATTCGAGGGCTGGCAGAGTCAAAAACATGGCCGCACTATTCAAGACGAAATGGAGCGCGCCTTCTCCCGGATCGTGGGGGCGCGGGTCGCGGTCATGGGCGCTGGGCGAACCGATGCGGGTGTTCATGCCCTCGGCCAATGCGCCCATGCGGATGTGCCCGGGCAAAAGCTAACCCCTGGTCGTTGGCTGGAGGCGCTCAACGCGTTTCTGCCGTCCACCATTCGAATCCTGCGGGCGCGCTGGGTTTCGGCGAAGTTTCACGCCCGCTTTTCGGCCAAGGGTAAAACGTATCGTTATCGGATAGTGAATTCGCCGGTCATGTCTCCCCTCGATTTGGATCGGGCCTGGCACGTCAGGACACCGCTTGATCGCACGCTGCTCGTCCAGGCGACGGGTGCGTTTCTGGGCACGCATGATTTCGCCGCCTTCGCGGCCAATCGGGGTCGAAAGGAATCGAGCACTACCCGCACCGTCGTGACCGCGCGCGTTCGCGGCAGCTCCGAGCAAGTGGAGCTGGTGTTCAGCGGAGACGGTTTTCTCTACAAAATGGTGCGCCTGATCGCAGGGACCGTCGTGGGGTGCGCTTTGGGCAAGGATACGGTGGAAGAGATTTTGCGTCGGCTGGCTGATCCGCAACGTCCGGGCTCTCGGACCGTCGCCCCGGCCGGCGGTCTTTATCTGATGCGGGTGCGATACTGAACTGAGGCAAAATTAAGAGGGAGACTTCCCTTGCGACAGAGGGGCGCTGGCAGAAGAACTGCTTTCCCAAATGTCCCCATGTCCGACCCTGAGAAGGCGACGCCCCCTGAGGCCGCGGAATGGAAAAGACCGGAGAATCGAACCGGGCTTTTTCGCGTGCTTAAAAGGTGGCTCTTCAGCCCCCGCTTCTTCCATTATAAATTATTGATAGGGACCACTGCGGCTGTGGTGGTTATCGTCTTTTTGGTCGGGGCGTTCCTGCTCTACGCCTGGCGTAATCATCAGAACGATGCGGCTCGGGCGCACACCGTCGAAGTGATGCGTTCGAGCAGCGTCCTCGAGAATGACCTTGCGGCTCTCGAAGCTCACAACCGAGGACTGTTGCTCACAGGAGACTCGCATTTCGCGGAACTCTTCCGCATCCGACGCGATCTGGTGAAGAGGCGGCTGCATGATCTGGGCGCGCTGGTCTCGGAAAATAAGGCTCAGGCAGAGCGCGTCCGGAAAGCGCAAGAGGTCACTCTTAGATGGCTGGATGCCCCGCCGCTCCTCTTTCCCGCCAATGGAGTGATTACAACGACCCAGCTCGGCAGCTCGGCGGTAAATGAGGCGCGGGAAACTCTGCAAACGCTGCAGAAGGAAGAGCAAATCGTGCTGAATAAGCGCATGCGCGAACAGGATTGGGCTACCCAATCTACCCAAATTCTGGATTTTGTGCCTCGTCTCGAGCGCTCGGTGATCGAGATGGATAAGGAAAAGCGCGGCTATCTGCTCACGAGCGATAACGGCTTCATTGATGCCTATCGGAAAGCGCTCACCGATTTCTACACTTATCATGGCTACGTTAGCATCCTGGTCGCGACCGATCCGCAGCAGGCAAGCTTGCTCGGCGACATCAAAGGGAAAGTGGAGCGTTGGGTTAACGAATCTGCCGCGCCGGAAATTGACGCCAAGCGTCGCGGCACATCGGCCGGCGCCACGCTAACAAAAGGAGCGGGTGAGCAGTGGATGCAGGAGATCGAGCGCTTGCTTGGTGAGTTCCAGCGCAACGAGCTCGCGTTTTACGAAGCGCGTTCCCAGACGGTCGCGCATGACCGCATTTTCAAGACGGCGGTAGTAACCTTTTTGGCTCTTTTCGCGGTGAGCCTCCTGATCGCGTCCAACTCCTATGGCTTCGTCCTCGTCCGCCGCCAGCTCAACAAACTAGCAGGCGCAGAGGTCCGCATTACCGCGGTGATCGAAAATATCCTCGACGGTATGATTACGGTGGATAGCAGCGGCACCATTCGTTCGATGAATCCGGCGGCGGAGAGCATGTTCGCTTGCGGGCACGACGAGATGGTGGGTCAGAAATTCATCACCCTTGTGCCTAAGGCATATCAGTTGCATGGCGCGCCGCCCGAACCCATGAGCTGGGATTCGTTAGCGGAACGAACCGGCACCACCGTGCTGGCCCTCGGACGCACCCGCCTGCACACCACCTTCCCGATCGAGTTCTCCCTCAGCCAGATGCAGGTGAACCGAGAGACGACCTATATCGCCATGATTCGTGACGTGACCGAGCGGAAGCGCTTCGAACAGGAAATCGCCGCGGATAAGGAAAGTCTCGCGGTAACGCTGCGTTCCATCGGCGACGGCGTCATCACCACCGATGTCCAGGGCAAGGTCATCATGATCAACCACGCGGCGGAAGTGCTAACGGGCTGGAGCTCGGCCGAGGCCATCGGCCAGCCGCTACAAGAGGTCTTCAGCATTTCGATTGACCTCGCCGCGCAAGCGCGCGCTCACCGTGGCCATGCCAATGGTGCGCATTCAATTCTTCTCAATCTTCCCCAGAACGCTACCCTCAAGGCGCGCGATAAGTCCGAACGCCTGGTCGAGCAGGTGGCCTCACCTATTCGGGATAACAAAAAGGGAGTGACGGGGGTCGTTCTCGTTTTCCGCGATATTACCGAGCGCGAGCACAATGCCAGCGAGCGCCGGAAAGCCGAATCTCTCGAACAGCTGGGCCTTCTCGCCGGTGGGATCGCACACGATTTCAATAATCTGCTGACCGCCATCATGGGCAACATCTCCCTCGCGTCGCTCATGCTCCCGGCGCAAAGCGAAATGACCTCGCGCCTAAACGATGCTAAAAACGCTTCCATGCGCGCGCGCGATCTTGCGCAACAACTTCTAACTTTTGCTCGCGGCGGCGCGCCGATAAAGAAGACAGCCTCCATCGGAAAGCTGATTCAGGACACCGTGAGCTTTTCACTGCGCGGGTCGCAGAATCGAAGCGAGTTCAAGCTTTCCCCGGACCTCTGGCAGGCAGATGTCGATTCCGGACAAATCAGCCAGGTCGTGGCGAATCTGGTCGTCAATGCCGACCAAGCCATGCCCAACGGCGGGACGCTGCACGTGAGTTGCGAGAACCTCAGTTACGGCTCGGGTCGCGAAGCCAGTGTTCCCGATCTTTCTGCGGGCAACTATGTTCGAATCGCGATCCGGGACGAAGGCATGGGAATTCCCGAAAATTACTTGAAGAGGATCTTCGATCCGTATTTCACCACCAAAGCGAAAGGGAACGGTTTGGGACTGGCTACGACCTACTCGATCATCAAGAACCACAAAGGCCTCATCACCGTCGAATCGGAGGTCAACAGAGGATCGACCTTTAGCATCTACCTGCCGGCGGCAGAGTGCGTCGCAGTGGCGGAAGAAGCGCCTCGCGCCAGCGGCACTTCGCTCAATGGCACCGGCCGGATTCTGGTGGTGGACGATGAGGAGGCGATTCGCGCGCTGGTGGAATTCACGCTCTCCCATCTCGGATATGAAGTGCAGGGCGCGGAGAGCGCCCTCGCTGGAGTTGACCTCTATCGTGATCACCTGACGAAGGGAGAACGCTTTGACCTCGTCATTCTCGACCTGACTCTTCCGGGCGGAATGGGTGGAAAAGAAGCGCTCAAGCATTTGATCGAAATCGATCCTTCGGTGAATGCCGTGGTTTCGAGCGGGTACGCCACCGACGCGACGATGAGTCGCTACGAAGACTTCGGCTTCCGCGGCGTCATCGCGAAGCCCTATGAAGCGGCGGACCTGGGTCGCATCGTCAAGGATGTGATTGCCTCCGATCACCATACGAACGTGGTGCCCGAGAGGGAACTGGAAACGGCCGCCGCAGGCTAACGCTCCATCGATTTACTCGGTTGTTAGGGGATTCGTCCAGTAGGGGGCTTTCGCTGAGGAGCGAAACTAGCTCACGAAGATGCCGTTTGCTGAAGGGAGGAGAGTCGATGTGCCGTGCGGCGTCATCCCGAGTCGCATAGACAACGAGGGACCTCTCTAACGAAGTGTAAGCATCCGAGCTAAGGGAGGTCCTTCGCCGTCTGCGCAGCTCAGGATGACAGAAGCAGACCGAGGTAATTTCTCCGCCCTGTCGACCCGTCGTCAGCGCTCGGCTAAGCTTCGTTAGGCTGAATCTTCAGCCGGGGGAGCAATTGCTCGAGAATTACCGCCACGGATTCCTCCACATTCTGCTTCGCCGTCGGGACCACGATTTCAGCGTCTTCCGGCGCCTCGTAGGGCGCGTCAATGCCGGTGAATTCACGGATCTCCCCTGCCCTCGCCTTTTTGTAAAGACTCTTCGGATCGCGCTCTTCGCAGACGCTCAGAGGTGCATCGACGTACACTTCGATAAACTCGACCTCTCCCTGCATCGCAATGGAACGGGCACGCTGGCGGTCCATCCGATAAGGCGAAATAAAAGCGGTCACCACCACGTTACCAGCGTCCGCCATCAACTTCGCCACTTCGCTGACGCGACGAATGTTTTCCACACGATCGTCCGGCGAAAAGCCCAGATTCGAGTTCAGCCCCTGACGAACGTTATCACCATCGAGAATGTAAGGATGCATCGCGCGCTGAAAAAGTTCGCGCTCGAGCGCCTGCGCAATGGTCGATTTGCCCGAACCGGACAAACCAGTGAGCCAGACCACGGCGCCGCGGTGCCCGTGCTGCCTGCCCCGGGCGGCAGCGTTAATTTTTCCTTCCGTCCAAAAGATGTTTTTGCTCTTCACCGCTGCGCGATGGGTATAGACGCCGCTGTGAATAATTCCGCCGCCCGCGATCTTGCCATCGTCCACCAGGACAAAACGGCCGAGCTGCGGGAGCCGATCGTGATTGTCGAAGACGATCGGAGCGCGCGTCTGGATGGTGAGACGTCCCACCTCATTGCGGGCCAGCTGCTGACTATCGTTAGTGGAGCGCTCCAGCGAAGCGGAGTCCATCACTTCTTCGATGGAAGAGATCTGGCACTTCACTTCCTGCGTTCCCAGTCTGGCGGTGTAAAGATGGCCAAGGCGGGCAGGCTGGGGCGCGATCCAAAACAGGTCGGCGTGAAAGCGGTTCGTCTCGATGGGGGTTTCTTCCGCATGCGAGGCAACGTGTCCGCGCTCGACGAAAATCTGTTCGCGCAACGTGATCCCAACCGAGTCGCCAGCGATGGCCGGGCCTTCCTCGTCCGAACTCCAACGT